>DATEKY010000460.1:0-3844 GCA_035277225.1 Xanthobacteraceae bacterium | reverse complement strand
CAAGATCGCATTTCCGGCGATCCGGCGCGGGCAGCTCCAGACCCTGCAGGTCAACGTCGGCTATCGCTGCAACCAGTCGTGCGTGCACTGCCACGTCAACGCGGGGCCGAGCCGCACCGAGGAGATGGATGCGGCCACCGTCAATGTGGTGATCGATTTTCTCGGGCGGCGGCGAATCTCTACGCTCGACATCACCGGCGGCGCACCGGAGCTGAACCCGAACTTCCGCCGGCTCGTCACCGCCGCGCGCGACATGGGCGTGAAGGTGATGGACCGCCACAACCTCACGGTCCAGGAGCAGCCGGGTCAGGAAGACCTCGCCGCATTCCTCGCCGCCAACCAAGTCGAGATCGTCGCCTCGATGCCGTGCTACCTGCAGGACAATGTCGAGAAGCAGCGCGGCAAGGGCGTCTACGACGGCTCGATCCGCGGCCTGCAGCGGCTGAACGCGCTCGGCTACGGCCGCGACGGCTCGGGCCTGACGCTCAACCTCGTCTACAATCCGCTCGGGCCCTCGCTGCCGCCGCCGCAGGCGGAGCTCGAGGCCGACTACAAGCGCTCCTTGGGCGAGCGCTTCGGCATCACCTTCAACAGCCTGTTCACGCTTGCCAACATGCCAATCCAGCGCTTCGGCGCGATCCTGCTCTCGCAGGGCACATTCGACGCCTATCTCGACACGCTCACGCACGCGCATCGCTTGGAAAACCTCGACGGCGTGATGTGCCGCAACCTGCTGTCGGTCGACTATCGCGGCTACGTCTACGATTGCGATTTCAACCAGATGCTCGACCTGCCGCTCGCGCGCAACGGCCGCGCGCGCGTGCACCTGTCCGAGCTGCTGCACGACGACCTCAGTGGCAATCCGATCCGCGTCGCCGGCCATTGTTTCGGCTGCACCGCCGGACAAGGCTCGAGCTGCGGCGGCGCGCTGAAAGAGGCGGCGGAGTGACGGCCGGGCCGTCGCTCTCGATCGTCATTCCGGTTCTCGACGAAGCCACGACTATCGTCGCCGCGCTCGAAGCGATTGCGCCGCTGCGCGCAGGCGGCAGCGAAGTTATCGTCGTGGACGGCGGCAGCGGCGACGACAGCGCCGCGCTGGCAAGGCCGCTCGCCGATTTCGTCATCACCAGCACGCGCGGGCGCGCGGCCCAGATGAACGCCGGCGCGGCGCTCGCACGCGGCGACGTTTTGCTGTTCCTGCATGCCGACACGCGATTGCCCGACGGTGCGGATCGGCTCGTGCTCGCGGGCCTGCGCCGTTCGAAACGCGCATGGGGCCGCTTCGATGTCACGATCGAGGGACGGCACCGGGCTCTCCCGCTCGTCGCCGCCGCGATGAATTGGCGCTCGCGCCTCACCGGCATTGCGACCGGCGATCAGGCGATGTTCGTCACGCGCGAGGCGTTCGACTCGGTCGGCGGATTTCCCGACATCGTGCTGATGGAAGACATCACGCTTGCGCGCAATCTCAAGCGTGTGTCGCGTCCGCTGTGTCTATCGGCGCGCGTTACCACATCGGGCCGGCGCTGGGAACAACGCGGCGTCGTACGCACCATCGCTCTGATGTGGCGGCTGCGGCTGGCGTATTTCTTCGGTGCGAAGCCCGATGAGCTGGCGCGACGATATCGATAGTCGTCATCCCAGGCGAGCGCAGCGGCTATCCGGGGCCCATCTCTCCAGAGCGCAGGCGGCACGATGGGTCCCGGGTCTCGGCCTGCCATCGGGCCGCGCTTCGCGCGGACCCGTTGGGCCTCGCCCGGGATGACATCCTGCGCTTGATCCGGCCGATTCAGATGCTATCTATCTGGTGCGCGGACGACCGCGCGTTTCCCCACAACTCAGGGACGGCCCTGCTCCTTATTGATGGAGCATGATCTATTCCGAAAACCGGTTTCCACTTTTCGGGATCATGCTCTTTTGGAGACGCTCATGGCTTGGATCATTCTGTTGTTCGCAGGGCTGTCGGAAGTCGGCTGGGCGGTCGGCCTGAAATACACCGAAGGCTTCACGCGCCTGGTCCCCTCGGTGCTCACGATCGCCAGCATGGTGGTCAGCCTCGGCCTGCTCGGGCTCGCGCTGAAGACGCTGCCGCTCGGCACGGCTTACGCGATCTGGACCGGCATCGGCACGATCGGGACGGCGCTGCTCGGCATCATGCTGTTCGGCGAGTCAGCAAGCGCCCTGCGGCTCGGCTGCATCGGGCTGATCGTTGCGGGGATCGTGGGGCTGAAGCTGGTGTCGGTCGAATAGCCGTAGCCCGGATGGAGCGCAGCGAAATCCGGGATCCCGCTTTCCGCTCCGCTCCATGCGGCTACAAGTCACACCCTTCCCTGCAGCGCGCGCATGAAGATGGTGCGCGCGGCGCGGCGGTCGAGCTTCACCGGGTTGCCGCCGGCGGTCGGATCTTCCGGCGCCATCTTCACGATCGTGTCGACCTTGTCGTCGCCGACCTTGAGGCCTTCGAGCGTGTGCGGGATGCCGGCCTGCTCGCGCAGCTCGAGCACGAAATCCATGAAGGCGCGGAAGTTCGGACGCAGCCCGATGTAGGCGGCGAGCCGCTTGATCTTGTCCTCGATCGCCTTGCGATTGAAGGCGAGAACATAGGGCGCAAACACCGCGTTGGTCAGCCCGTGGTGCGTGTCGTACAGTGCGCCGACCGGGTGCGACAGCGCGTGGATCGCGCCGAGTCCCTTCTGGAACGCGGTCGCGCCGGCCGCAGCCGCAGCCATCATGTGGGCGCGCGCCTCGATGTTCTTTCCGTCCTTCACCGCGGCGACCAAATTCTCCTTCACCAGCCGCACGCCTTCCACCGCGATGCCGTCGGCGAGCGCGTGGTAGCTCGGCACGCAATAGGCCTCGAGCGCATGCGAGAATGCATCCATGCCGGTGCCGGCGGTGATGTGCGGCGGCATCCCGACGGTCAGCTCGGGATCGCAGATCGTCACCTTCGGCAGCATGGCGGGATGGAAGATGATCTTCTTGGTGTGCGTCTTCTCGTTGGTCACGACCGCGGCGCGGCCGACCTCCGAGCCGGTGCCCGCCGTGGTCGGCACCGCGACGATCGGCGCGATCACGCTCGCGTCGGCGCGAGTCCACCAGTCGCCGACGTCCTCGAAGTCGAACACGGAGCGCGTCTGGCCCTTCATGAAGGCGATCAGCTTGCCGGCATCGAGCGCCGAGCCGCCGCCGAACGCCACCACGCCGTCATGGCCGCCGGCGTTGAACGCCGCGATGCCGGCCGCGAGGTTCGCTTCCACCGGATTGGGCTGCACGTCGGAAAACAGCGCCGCGGGCGTGCCCGCCGCGGCGAGCGTCTGCATCGCCTGCGCGGTCATCGGCATTTTCGCGACCACCGGATCGGTGACGAACAGCGGATTGCGCATGCCCGCCGCCTTCACGTGCTCGCCGAGCTCGCTGATGCGGCCCGCGCCGAAGCGCACCGTGGTCGGGTAATTCCAGTTGCCGCGCAGGTCCATCAGACGTCCCTCAAATGATAGCTCTTCGGCCGCGTCAGCGACTCGTAGCCGACGCGCGAGAGCGTCGCGCCGCGGCCGGTATCTTTAACCCCCGTCCAGGCGAGCCCCGGATCGAGATAGTCGGCGCGGTTCATGTAGACCGTGCCGGTCTCGATCTCGGCGCCGATGCGCTCGGCCGCATCCATGTCGCGGGTCCAGATCGAGGCGGTCAGGCCATAGGGCGAGTCGTTCATCAGACGGATCGCTTCGGCGTCGTCCTTCACCTTCATGATGCCGACCACCGGGCCGAAGGTCTCGTCCATCATCACCTTCATCGCGTGATCGACGTTCACCAGCGCCTGCGGCGCCACATAGGTGGAGCCTTCTTT
>DATEKY010000459.1:0-2751 GCA_035277225.1 Xanthobacteraceae bacterium | reverse complement strand
GGGAGCAGCTGTTCCGGCCACTAGCCCGGAAGCCCCAACGCGCAACGAGGCCGCCGGGCGGCCTCGTCGCATTCCAAATCGCGCACTGGTCAGAGGATGAAGTCGGACGCCTGGAGGTGCTGGTGCATTTCAAAGTCGGTCGACGAGTGCACCAGGACCTGGAAGTCGGCATCCCGGTCGCCGTCGAGATCGGCCCTGACCAGCCAGCCGTATCCGGTGAACACGCTGTTCACCTGGCCGGCGACACCGCTGAACGCACCGCCGTCGATGTAACTCAGCGCATGACTGCCGGCGGTTTCGCTGACCAGACCGTGCAGATCGATCTTGTCCTGGCCACGCACGAAGTCCGTGATGGTATCCATGTCATAGTACGTCGCAGCCGACATCGGGCCATCGGACGCGTGCTGGAAGACGAACCTGTCGTTGCCCGATCCGCCGGTCATGGTGTCGTGACCCGCACCGCCGATGATGGTGTCGTTGCCGCCGCGGCCGTCGATGATGTCGTTGCCGTCGAGTCCTCTCAGCACGTTGACGGACCCGTTGCCCTTGATCACGTCGTTGCTGTTCGAGCCGGTGGCGTTCTCGATGCTCTTCAACGTCTCGGTGGTTCGATGCATGGTGATCGACTGGAAGGAATTGGTGGAGGAATTGTAGAAGGTGGTCACGAAGTCCGCTTCCACATATCCGCCGGTCGTCCCGCCCTTGGTCGTGGCATCCGTGAGCGTGATCTGCACGCCGATTTGAGACTTCGAATAGTCGATCGTGTCGATGCCGCCCCCGCCGTTGACCGTGTCGAGGATGAGAGCCTCCGGCGTCATGTAGAATGTGTCTTGCCATCCGTCGTCGCCCACCAGGTTGTTCTGGGTTGCAGCGTTGTCGTAATGAGGCCGACCCGTCACGTTGATTGCCATGATACGTTCCCCTTTGTTTTGCCGGCACGGGATGTGCGGCTGGGAGGAACATCGTCGTAATGGCGCGCTGCTGCTGTGTTGGCCGTCACGAAAAATTCGATTCTGGCTGGGCCCTTTGAACCTCAAGACGGACGTCGTGAGGCGGTCCAACCCCGGACGCCTGTGACCGGCGGGGACGATCGTCGATCGGCAACGCAAAACCCTCGCCCGAGGCGCACCGCCTGGGGCGAGGGTTTCACGCTACGACTGGGCTATTCGCAGACGTCGACGAGGCCGGAGGGCGTGATCTGCAGGCACGAGGTGAAGCCAAGTCCGATGAGGCCGACGCCGAAGTGGTGCTTGCCGTGTCCGTGCCCGTGTCCAGGCCCCTGGCCGGGGGGATTGCCCGGATTGCAATTTCCGTGGCGGCGGCAGCCCCCCGGGGGGCCGGGGCGGCGCGCCGGCGAGTGGAGCCCGCTGACGTGGCGGCTGCCCATGCCCTGAAAGCCACTGCGCATCCCCGCGCCCTGGAAGCCGCCTGCAGCGTGGAAGCCTCCGCCGCCGCGCCCGCCGCGGGCGAACGCATCGCCGCTGGCCACAACCGACGCCGTGGCAAGCGCCGCGACCGCGAGAGCAACAGTCATCATCTTCCTGATCGTGATCATGGTAGTCCCCCTGTCCCGCTGGCGAGGGCGTGATTGCCATCGCCGATCCGATCACCATAGGGAGAGGGTGGCCGCCATGATGTGTCGGCCGTCACGAAAACACCGATCAGGTCGCTTGCCGCGCACGGCTCATAGACTGGCCGCGCCGCTGGTCAACGAGATGGCCGGGCCTAAAGCTCGACGATGATGTTGCCGCCGCCGTCGAGCTCGGCGCGCGCATCCGGCGGGATGACACAGGTCGAGTCGTATTCCTCGACGATCAGCGGTCCCGTGGACGCCGCCTTGAGGTCGGAGCGGCGCATCACCGGCGTCTCGATCCAGCCGCGCGCCTTGCCGAAATAGACCGGGCGCGGCGGCGGCGGGACCGGCTCGGGGCGGCTCACGACGACGCGTTCCGGCACGCCGCCACCCGCGCGCAGCCCGGCACCGATCACCTGCATCGACACGAGCTCCACCGGCTCGTCGCGCCCGGCGCGGTGGCCGTAGGTGCGCTCATGCTCGGCGCCGAACGCTTCCTCGAGATAAGCCATCATCGCGGCGTCGATCGGCCCGTCGATCACCGGCACCACCAGCTCGTAGGTCTGTCCCTTGTAGTGCAGCGCGGCCGAGCGCCTGATCTGCGCAGCGGCGCCGGTGAATCCGTCGCTTGCGAGTTGAGCGGCCGCCTGCCGCGCGAGCGCGTCCCAGGCCTCGCCGATCTCGGCCGGATCGGACTCGCGCAGGATGCGGCGGAACGTGCGCGAGAAATGATACTCGACGTCGGCGTAGAGCAGGCCGAACGACGAGAACAGCCCGGCGCAAGGCGGTACGACGATGCGCTTGATGTCGAGCTGCGCCGCCATGCCGGCGGCGAACAGCGGCCCGTTGCCGCCGAAGGCGAACAGCGCGAACTCGCGCGGATCGCGCCCGCGCTCGCTCGACACCGCGCGGATCGCGCGGATCATGTTCGACGCCGCGATCTGGTGCGCGCCGTAGGCCGCGTCCTCGACCGTCATCTTTAGCGGCGCCGCAATGGTCGCGGCGAACACCGCGCGCGCCTTTTCGGCATTCAGCTTGAGTGCGCCGCCGACCAGATGCCGCGGATTGATGTAGCCGAGCAGCACGTTGGCGTCGGTCACGGTCGGCACCGTGCCGCCCTGGCCGTAACAGACCGGCCCCGGCGAGGCGCCCGCACTCTGCGGACCGATCTGCAACGC
>DATEKY010000458.1:0-3062 GCA_035277225.1 Xanthobacteraceae bacterium | reverse complement strand
GAACAGGGCCTCGGCGATGCCGGGCGCCACAACCGCTAACGAGGTCGATTGCTGGCCGGCGATCGCGCGGAAGCTGGTCATGATGCCCCAGACGGTGCCGAGCAGGCCGATGAACGGCCCGGCCGAGCCGACCGTTGCCAGCACAAGAAGATGGCGCTCGAGGCGCTCGATCTCGCGCGCGATGGTCACGTCCATCACCTTCTCGATGCGCATCTGCAGGCCGCCGATCGCGCGGCTGGTGCCCTCGAACGAGCGCTTCCACTCGCGCATCGCGGCCACGAACAGCGCGCCCATCGAATGCGCCGGCCGCGCCGACTGCGTGCGGTAGAGCTCTTCCAGCGAGTGACCGGACCAGAAGGTCTGCTCGAACTGGTCCATCGCGCGCTTGGTGCGGCGGTAGAGCAGGAACTTGTCGACCACGATCGCCCACACCCAGATCGAGGCGAGCAGCAGCCCGATCATCACCGCCTGCACCACAAGGTCGGCCGACATGAACAGGCTGAGCAGCGACAACTTGGCCGATGCGCCGGGGATTGCCTCCTGCGCCACGCCCGTCTGGGCCGCCGCCTGCATCACGTACATGAAGATGCCCTTTCGATAAGCGCCGCCTGCGATCGCCGGCCGGTGCCCAGGCGGATGCAGCGAATGGCGCGCGGCTTCGGCGCCGCGCGCCGAACATTCCAAAACCTGCTGAAATCCCCGGCCGTCCACCGCCGGCGGCTCACGGATTCCGCGCCAAATCTGTCCAAACTAGGGCCACCCGACCGGTTGATCCCGTCGTAACAGGCCCGATTATGGTTAAGGCTTCGTTACCTGCGGCGAAACGCCCGCGCGGGCCGGCGGTTGCGCAGGAATGCGCCCTCTTCGAATTGATGAAATTTCGGGACGAAATATCGGCCGATTGGGCACCCGATCTTAGGCATCGACCGGGTTCCCCGATACCGCCCTCGACCCATCCTCCGGCCGGTCCGTTGAACCACCACGGGACGACCAACAGGAGGATCACATGGCCACCGCACAGGACACGCGTGAGCGACAGGGCTTCAACTCGACCGCGGCACCTCCGCCCGACAGTGCGTCGGATCAATCTTCCGCTCAAATGAGCGATGGCGGCCCGCATCAGAACACTCCGGGCGATCCGGATTCGACTTTTCGGTCGGCCGGCGCGACCGACAGGGCCGAGCCCGGCACCGCCAACTATCGGCCCGGACAGGACGACACCTCCGGATCGCATGGCAGCGAAGGCAGCGGCAATGAAGCCGACGCAAGCTCGAATTCCGCCGGAGCGGCTGACAACAGTGGCGGCGCGCAGTCCGCAGATGGCGCCAACAGCGGCGGCGGTGCGGATGGGGCGGGCGAGGGAAGCACCGGCGGCGAAACTGCCGGAAATGACGGCGGCGGCGAGACCGCCGGAAACGACGGCAGCACGGGCAGCGCCGAGGATAGTTCCGGTGGCGGTCTGCTCGGCGGCGACGGCGGGCTCGGAAACGGCCTGATCCAGGATGCGGTCGCGGACACGCAATCGCTCGGCAGCGACATCCTCACCGACCTGCAGGCCGGCGGCAGCAGTCTCATCGGCGATCTTGTCAACGGCACCGGACAGCTTGTCGGCAACGCTGTCGACAATCTCGGGCTTGTTGGCGACAGCGGCCTGCTCGGCGGCGTGACCGGCGGTCTCGGCGGGCTGGTCCCCGACGCCACCGCGGATACGCAGACCCTGCTCGGCAACGCATTCAACAACACGAATGCCGGCGTCGGAGGGATCGTCAACGGCGTGGTCACCGACGCCGGCAATCTCGTCGACAATGCGGTCGGCAATCTCAGCCTCGGCGACGGCATCGTCAGCGATCTGACCGGCGGACTTCCTGCCGGAGATCTGGTCGGCGGCCTGACCGGCGATCTCGGCAACGGCATCGATCTCGGCAATGTGCTCGGCGATGGACCGGCGCTGACGGCCGGCGTTCTCGGCGACGGCAATGGCGCGATCGTGCAGCCGGTCAGCGATCTCACCGGCGGCCTGACCGACGGCATTCTCGCCCCGAACGGCGATGGACCGATCATCGATGTGGGCGTCGTCGGCAGCGGCAGTCCGGCGGTGACGGGCCTGCTCGGCGAGGCCGGCAACGGCACACTGGGCGACCTCGGCATCGGCCGCATCGCGGAGGTGGATGGCAACGGCTCCGATCTCTCCGCGACTGTCGGCAGCGAGCCCGGCCAGAGCGGCCCGCTCATCGACGCGCAGGCGTTCGGCAGCGGGAGCGAGCCGTCGAACAACCTGATCGACATCGGCGCCGGTCCGGACGGATCGAGCTCCGGCGTGATTGCCAGCGTGCTCGGCGGCTCGCCGGACGGCTCGAATCCTGCGGCCGACGCGAACCTGATCGACGCCGGTCCGAACGGGCAGACCGTCGCCAATGCCGATGTGCTCACCTCGCCGGATCAATTCCAGTTTCCGGTGCTGGACGGCGCAGGCACTGACGCCCTCGCCGGCGTGCTCGGCGACCCGGGCGTGACGAGCCCGAGCCTCGTGCCGGACGCCGGCGTCCCGGCGGTCGACGTCGGCGCCAATCCGATCGTCGACGTCGACCTCGCCGGCAATGCCGACGCCGGCAGCACGCAAAATCCGTTGCAGGCCGCCCTCAGCGGGCAACTGCTCGGCACGGCGTAAAAATCCTCGCGTGCGTGGCGCGGCGGAGCTTCGGCTCCGCCGCTTCGCGTTTACCTCGCCTTCACCCTGTCGCGAGCGCGCGCGAACCGCGCAGGCCGCAACGGCATTGCCGTTCGCCAGCGGGGCCAAAAACGGGTGACGGCCGATGACCGCCGCAAAGCCGGCTGAATTGCGCGAAGCGGTGCGGGCGAACCGCATGGCGCTCGTCAGCGCCGCGGCCGCGAGCGGGCTCATCAATCTCCTGATGCTGACCGGCCCGCTGTTCATGCTGCAGGTCTATGACCGCGTGCTCACCAGCAACAGCGTGCCGACCCTCGTCGCGCTCGCCGGACTGGCGGCCGCCCTCTACGCGCTGCAGGGCTTCTTCGACTTCATCCGCTCGCGCATCCTCGTT
>DATEKY010000457.1:0-3472 GCA_035277225.1 Xanthobacteraceae bacterium | reverse complement strand
CACGCAAGACATCGTGGACACCGCGACGGTGCTGCAGATCCGCGCTGCGCTGGCGATCGTCGAGCGCGACATGACGGCGGTGTCGGCCGCACTGCAAAAGCTTGCCGAAAAACACCGCGACACCGCGATGCCCGGGCGTACGCATCTGCAGCAGGCGCTGCCGATTACATTCGGCTACAAATGCGCGATCTGGCTCGCCGCGATGGATCGCCACATGGTGCGCTTGCGCGAGCTGAAGCCCCGCGTGCTGGTGGCGCAACTCGGCGGCGCGGCCGGCACGCTGGCTTCCTTGGGAGACAAAGGCCTTGATGTGCGACGCGAGTTCGCGCGCGAACTGAAGCTTTCCGATCCGCCGATCACCTGGCACGTCGCGCGCGACGCCGTGGTCGAGACCGTCAACTTCCTGGGCCTCGTCACCGGCACGCTCGGCAAGATCGGCTTCGACATCATGCTGCTGATGATGACCGAGCTCGGCGAGGCGTTTGAGCCGTTCGCCTCGCATCGCGGTGCCTCCAGCACGATGCCACAGAAGCGCAACCCGATCTCGTCGGAGATCCTCGTCGCCAACGCCAAGGCGGTGCGCCAGCATTGTGGCTTGATGCTCGACGCCCTGATCCAGGACTTCGAGCGTGCCACCGGCCCGTGGCATGTCGAGTGGATGGCGGTGCCGGAGAGCTTCATCCTCACGGCGGGATCGCTTGCGCAGGCGAAGTTCATGCTCGAGGGCCTGGTGGTCGACGCAGTGCGCATGCGGGCGAACCTCGACATGACGCGCGGCCTGATCGTCGCCGAGGCCGTGATGATGGGGCTCGCGCCGCATCTCGGCCGCCAGCAGGCGCACGACATGGTCTACGAGGCCTGCCGCGCCGCACTTGCCGAAAACCGTTCGTTATTTGACGTCTTGGTTGCGAACCCCACGGTTTCCGCAGCGTTAGACGAGCAACGGCTGCGTGCGCTTTGCGACCCGGCCAACTATCTGGGCTCGGCTCCGCGCATGACAGACGCGGTTGTGCGGGCCTCCCGCCCAGCCTAGTATTGGGTCATATCGCCGCGTGACCCCGTGCCGCATTGTCGGCTAACACGCTGCTATCTCGGAGGAATCCGCCCCGACCCACCCGTCGGCGGGGCGCGCCCAACAGGAGTATCCCATGAAGCTGTCCCGCCGCGACTTCGGACTGACCGTCGGCGCCGCCGCGCTCGCCACCGCCTACGGCCGCCCCGGCTGGGCGCAGGCCCCGGTCGTCATCAAGTACAGCCACGTGGTGGCGACCGACACGCCGAAGGGCAAGGGATCGATCCGCTTCAAGGAGCTGGCCGAGAAGTACACCGGCGGCAAGGCCAAGATCGAGGTCTATCCGAACTCCTCGCTCTACAAGGACAAGGAAGAGATCGAGGCGCTGCAACTCGGCGCCGTGCAGATGCTCGGGCCCTCGACCGCGAAGTTCGCGCCGCTCGGCGCCAAGGAATTCGAGGCGATGGATCTGCCGTTCGCGTTCGCGGACGACGCCACTTACCTCAAGACGATCAAGGGCGAGCTCGGCAAATTCCTGTTCGGCAAGCTCGAGTCCAAAGGCATCAAGGGCCTCGCCTTCTGGGATAACGGCTTCCACATGGTCTCGGCCAACAAGCCGCTCATCAACCCCGCCGACTTCCAGGGGCTGAAGGTGCGCATCTCCGGCTCGAAGGTCGCGGACCAATACTTCCGCAAGCTCGGCTCGATCCCGCAGATTCTCGCCTTCTCGGAGGTCTATCAGGCGCTGCAGACCGGCGTCGTCGACGGCTGCGAGAACACGCCGTCGAACTACCTGTCGCAGAAATTCCACGAAGTGCAGAAGCACATCACGGTCTCGTATCACGCGCACCTGCAGTACGCCGTGATCGTGAACTCGAAATACTGGGCCGGCCTGCCGGCCGACCTGCGCGGCCAACTCGAGAAGGCGATGAACGAGGCGACCGACTATACCAACGAGATTGCCGCCAAGGAGAACGAGGACGCGCTCAAGGCGATCAAGGACTCGGGCCGCTCCGAGCTGCACATGCTGACGCCCGAGCAGCGCAAGGCCTGGCAGGTGGCGATGCAGCCGACCTGGAAATGGGCGGAAGGCCGCGTCGGCAAGGAGGTCATTGGCATCATGGAGAAGGCGATGTCGAGCTGAGCCGCGTGAGCGACTGACAGCAATCGGATGGCCGGGAGCGAGTTTCGCTCTCGGCCATTTCTGTCTCCGGGGACACGTTTGGAGGGGGCGCCATGCTCGGAAAAATCCTCGATCACCTTGAAGAGTGGCTGATCTCGGCGCTGATCGCGGGCGCGACGCTGCTGATCTTCTTCGCCGTGTTGCATCGCTATGGTGCCGGTCTCTCAATTGACTTCTCCAAATGGGCGGCCGCGAAGGGCTTCGACACGCTCGCCGCGATGTTCCTCGCCGTCTTCCAGTGGTTCACCTCGTTCGACGTGTCGTGGGCGCAGGAACTCTGCATCATCATGTTCGTCTGGATGGCGAAGTTCGGCGCCGCCTACGGGGTGCGCACCGGTGTGCATGTCGGCGTCGACGTCGCAATCAACCAGCTCAAGACCCCCTCGAAGCACTGGGTGATCCTGTTCGGCCTGTTGGCAGGCGCGCTGTTCACCTTCATCATCGGTACATTCGGCTTCCGCTTCGTCACGCACATGTACGAGACCGGGCAGCAGTCGAACGACCTCGAGGCGCCGATGTGGATCGTCTATCTGGCGATTCCGCTCGGCAGCTACCTGATGTGCTTCCGCTTCCTGCAGGTCGCCTACGCGTTCCACCGCACCGGCGAGCTGCCGCACACCGACGAGAGCCACGTCGAGGGCGTCGCACCGGTGGAGGTGCCGCCGCTCGGCACGACCGAGCCGGTCAGGCCGGTGCCCGCGACCGGAGGTGCCCGATGAGCACCACCATCACGGTGCCGGCGCCCGGCCCAAGCGACCGCCAGCTCGGGCTCGGCGGCATCATCATCATGACGATGCCGCTGCTGCTGGTCGCGCTGTGCTTCGCCAATTACTTCCACCTGATCACGATCCCGCCCGGCCCGCGCGTGGTCATCATCTTCGTGCTGCTCATCAGCATGATGACCACCGGCATGCCGATCTCGATCGCGCTCGGCCTGACCGTGCTGATCTTCATCTTCACCATGACGACGGTGCCGATCGACGCGGTGGCGCTCAAGCTGTTCACCGGCATCGAGAAGTTCGAGATCATGGCGATCCCGTTCTTCATCCTGGCCGGCAATTTCCTCACCCACGGCGGCGTCGCAAGACGCATGATCAACTTCGCCGTCACCTTGATCGGCCATTTCCACGGCGGCCTCGCGCTCGCCGGCGTGGTTGCCTGCGCGATGTTCGCGCTGGTGTGCGGCTCGAGCGTCGCGACCGTGGTGGCGATCGGCTCGATCGTGCTGCCCGAGATGGTCAAGCGCGGCTATCCGATGACCTTCGGCGCCGGCGTGA
>DATEKY010000456.1:0-3214 GCA_035277225.1 Xanthobacteraceae bacterium | reverse complement strand
CTCGGGGCATACACCAGGCGTGCAAGTGGCGCGTCCGCGGCCTCGTCCTGCACGACCAGCGGCGCCACGCTTCCGGGGTCGAGCACAGCGTCGAAGAACAGATCGGCGCGATTGCCGGGGGAGAACGTGACGCGGCTGTCGCGTGCGCCGAACGGTTCGGCCGGCTGCCCGTCGATCGCCATGACGGCAACCGGATGGCGGTCGAGGCGCAGCGTGATGAAGCGGTCGGCCGCGTTGATCACGCGCAGCCGCACACGCTCGCTCGCCGTTACCGGGATCTCGAGGTTGGCAATGCCGTTGGCCGTGAAGCCGGCGCCGGAGGCGTCGAGGATCAGAGCGAGATCGCGATCGATGTCGGCGGGCTTCACCTCGTCGACGATCAGCAAGCCATACAGCGCGCGGTTCTGTGGCGTGCGGATCGGGGGGTGGTACCAGAACGTTCCGGCGTCCGGCGGCGTGAAACGGTAGTCGAAGCTTGCGCCCGGCGTGACTGGCTGTTGGGTCAGCGACGTGCCGTCCATCGCGTTCGGCACGCGCACGCCGTGCCAGTGGATCGTGGTCTCGTCAGTCGATTCGTTGACGAGGCGGACTTTCACCTCTTCGCCGCGCCTGACGCGCAGCACCGGCCCCGGAACCGCGCCGTCATAGCCGGTGTCGCGCGCCCGGAGCGTGCGGAAACCATCAGATTGCGCCCGCGCCGGCGCGCCGGACAGGGCCAAGGCGGCGGTCCCGGTAGCGGCGATCAGGGCGCGGCGGGTCAGCGGATTGAAGCGGCGCATGGCCAGCCCTAAGTACCCCGGCAGCGCGCTGCGCCGCACCCTCCATTTTCATGGTGCGCGGGCGCAACAGCGTGATATAAGCCCGCCGCCCGGGGGCGGCCTTGGCTCTTCTTGGCTTCCCTTGGCGGGCGTGGCGGAACTGGCAGACGCACTGGATTTAGGTTCCAGCGCCGCAAGGCTTGTGGGTTCAAATCCCTCCGCCCGCACCAGCCGGTTGAGCATGATCCCGAAAAATGGGAAACCGGTCTTCGGAAAGATCGTGCTCAAACAAGGGACTGAGACAACTTTCTCGCACGACGTCGCAACGCGCAACACGAGACCTTTTCGACCATGCAGGTTACCGAAACACTCTCCGATGGATTGAAGCGCGAGTATCGCGTGGTGGTCTCGTCAGGCGACCTCGACACCAAGGTCAACGCACGCCTTGACGAGTTGAAGGGCACGGTCCGCATCAACGGCTTCCGCCCCGGCAAGGTGCCTGTTGGGCATCTGAAGCGCATGTACGGCCGCTCGGTGATGGCCGAGACGATCGAGGCGACGGTGCGCGACGCCAACGCGAAGATCGTCGCGGACCACAATCTGCGCCTCGCCATGGAGCCGCAGGTCAAGCTGCCGACCGAGGAAGACGCCATCAAGGCGGTGGTCGAGGGCAAGGCCGATCTCGACTACTCGGTGGCGATGGAAGTGCTGCCGAAGATCGAGCTCGGCGACTTCAAGGATCTGAAGCTCGATCGCCTTACCGCCGAGGTGGCGGAGTCGGAGATCGACGAGGCGATCAGCCGCATCGCGGACCAGAACAAGCCGTTCCTGCCGAAGGGTGAGGGCGCCGAGGCAAAGCTCGGCGACAAGGTCACGATCTCGTTTGCCGGCTCGATCGACGGCGTGCCGTTCGAGGGCGGGACGGGCGACGATGTGCCGGTGGTGATCGGCTCGCAGTCGTTCATCCCGGGCTTCGAAGAGCAGCTGGCCGGCATCAAGGCGGGCGAGAGCCGCACCATCAAGGCGCCGTTTCCGGAGAACTATGCGAAGGCCGAGCTCGCCGGAAAGGTCGCCGAGTTCGCCGTGACGGCGAAATCGGTCGAGGCGCCGGGCGAGGTCGCGGTCGACGACGCGTTCGCCAAGCAGCTCGGTCTCGAATCGATCGCGAAGCTGCGCGAGGCGGTGAAAGGCCGCATCACGCAGGAGCACGCCGGCGCGAGCCGCGCGAAGCTCAAGCGCCAGCTGCTCGACGCGCTCGACGAGCGACACAAGTTCGAGCTGCCGCCGACCCTGGTCGATCAGGAATTCCAGAACGTGTGGCAGACGGTCGAGAACGACCTCAAGCAACAGGGCCGCACCTTCAAGGACGAAGGGACCACGGAAGACGAGGCGAAGGCTGAATACCGCAAGATCGCGGAGCGGCGTGTGCGGCTCGGCTTGGTGATCGCCGAGATCGGCGACAAGAACAAGATCCAGGTGACGGAGGAGGAGGTGCAGCGCGCCGTGGTCGACCGCGCGCGTCAGTTCCCCGGCCAGGAGCAGCAGGTGTGGGAGTTCTACCGCAACAATCCGAATGCGCTCGCGAGCCTGCGCGCGCCGATCTACGAGGAAAAGGTCGTCGACTTCCTGGTCGAGCTCGCCAAGGTGACCGACAAGAAGGTCTCGCGCGAGGAGCTTTACAAGCAGGACGACGAGGACGAGGCGGGCGCGAAGCCGGCGGCCTGAGCCGCGGCCGTTAACCCCTGCCGGCGCGCGAAATGCCAGATTGGCGCCGAATCGGCTAAGCCGCTTCGGCGCCCTTCTCCTGCGGCGTCTGCGTTCCTAGATGATGCCGGTCCGGCGCACGCCGGAGCCGCGAAACAACAGGTCACCCAATGCGCGATCCGATCCAAACCTACATGAACCTCGTTCCGATGGTGGTCGAGCAGACCAACCGCGGCGAGCGCGCATACGACATCTTCTCGCGCCTGCTGAAAGAGCGGATCGTCTTCATCACCGGCGGCATCGACGACGGCGTGTCGACCCTGGTGGTGGCGCAGCTTCTTTTCCTCGAGGCGGAAAACCCGAAAAAAGAGATCTCGATGTACATCAACTCGCCGGGCGGCGTGGTGACGTCGGGCATGGCGATCTACGACACGATGCAGTTCATCCGCCCCAAGGTGTCGACCTTGTGCGTCGGGCAGGCGGCCTCGATGGGATCGCTGCTGCTGGCGGCCGGCGCGAAGGACCTGCGCTTCGCGCTGCCGAACGCGCGCATCATGGTCCACCAGCCCTCCGGCGGCTTCCAGGGCCAGGCGACCGACATCATGCTGCATGCGCAGGAGATCCTGAACCTGAAGAAGCGGCTGAACGAGGTCTACGTGAAGCACACGGGGCAGCCGCTGAAGAAGATCGAGGACGCGCTCGAGCGCGACACGTTCCTGACCGCGGACGCCGCCAAGGACTTCGGCATCATC
>DATEKY010000455.1:0-2803 GCA_035277225.1 Xanthobacteraceae bacterium | reverse complement strand
CGCGCTCTCGCATGCGGAGGCCGACATCGCGGATGCGGCGGCGCTGCGCGAGGCGATCGCGCGGCACAGGCCCGCGCTGGTAGTGAACGCCGCGGCCTACACCAAGGTCGATCTCGCGGAGACGGACATCGAAGCCGCCCGGCGCGGCAATGAAACCGGCCCTGCCCTGCTCGGCGCCGCCTGCGCAGCCGCGAACACGCCGCTCGTCCACATTTCGACCGACTACGTGTTCGACGGCACGAAGCCGACGGCGTATGTGGAGACAGACCCGGTCAGCCCGGCGAGCGGCTATGGGCGCAGCAAGGCAGCGGGCGAGCACGCGCTGCGCGCCGCAACGCCGCGCCACGTCATCCTGCGCACCTCATGGGTCTACGGCGAATTCGGCCATAACTTTCTCAAGACGATCCTGCGGCTCGCGGCGGCGCGCGACGAGTTGCGCATCGTCGCCGACCAGCGCGGCAGTCCGACCTCGACGCTCGATCTCGCCGAGGCGATCCTGTCGATCGCGCCGCGGCTGATTGCGGGCGAGGATGTCTGGGGCACCTATCATTTCACCGGGTCGGGCGTGACAACGTGGCATGGATTCGCCAGCCGTATCGTTGCGGCGCAGGCGCCGTTCACCGGCCGCGCGCCGCGCGTGACGCCGATCACCACCGCGGAATATCCGCTCCCGGCGCGGCGGCCGGCCAATTCGGAGCTCGATTCCGGCCTGTTCGCGCGCATCTTCGGCATCCGCGCGCGGCCGTGGACCGAGGAAACCGACCGGATCGCGCGCGTGCTCGTCGAGCCGCAAGTTGGGACAACGCAGCATGTCGCGTAAGGGCATCATTCTCGCCGGCGGTTCCGGAACGCGGCTGCATCCGCTGACGCTTGTCACGTCGAAGCAGCTGCTGCCGGTCTACGACAAGCCGATGATCTACTACCCGCTCTCCGCGCTGATGCTGGCGGAGATCCGCGAGGTGCTGATCATCACCACCCCGCAGGACCAGGCCGCGTTCAGGCATCTGCTCGGCGACGGCGCGCAATGGGGCATGCGGCTTGAATATGCCGCGCAGCCCGAACCGAACGGCCTCGCGCAGGCGTTCGTGATCGGCGCCGACTTCGTGCGCGGCGGTCCCTCCTGCCTCATCCTCGGCGACAACATCCTGCACGGCGCCGGCCTCGCCGAGGTGCTGCGCCGCGCGAGCGCGCGCCGCGAAGGCGCGACCATCTTCGGCTACGCGGTCGACGATCCGGAGCGCTACGGCGTGATCGAGTTCGACGCCGCAGACCGCGTGCTGTCGATCGAGGAGAAGCCGACGCAGCCGAAATCGAACTGGGCGGCGATCGGCGTCTACTTCTACGACGAAACCGTGGTGGAGCTCGCGAAGACGCTGAAGCCGTCCGCGCGCGGCGAATACGAGATCACCGACCTGAACAACCTTTATGTGCGCGAGGGCCGGCTCAACGTGGAACGGCTCGGGCGCGGCTTTGCCTGGCTCGATGCCGGAACCTACGACTCGCTGCTCGAGGCGGCCGAGTTCATCCGCGTGCTGCAGCGCCGGCAGGGCCAGCTCATCTCGGCGCCGGAAGAGATCGCGTTCCACAACGGCTGGATCGACGCCGGGCAACTGGCGGCGCAGGCGGCGCGCTTCAGCAAGACGCAATACGGCGTCCGCCTGCTCGACAATCTGCGCGACTGAAACCCGCTCTGCGCATGGTCCGGAAAAGGCCTTTTCCGGACGTGGTCCGGATCCGCGCCGGTTCTCGGCAAGATCATGCGCCACCAAAGGCGCAGTTCGCTTGCAGGCCGCGGAGCGCGACGCTATAAGCCACGCCTTCGGAGTGTAGCGCAGCCTGGTAGCGCACCTCGTTCGGGACGAGGGGGTCGCAGGTTCAAATCCTGCCACTCCGACCAAAATCCAGCAAACTCAGTGAGTTACGGACGCCGGCCTACTGCATATTGGCCGGCGTCTGCACTGCGTCCTGCTTCAGCACGCCGGCTTTGACCAGCCCCGCGGTGATCTGCTGCATCTTGTTCATCAGATCGACCGCCGCGGCCGCGGAGAGCACCAGCCGGCAGGTCGGATAGCGCTTGCCCGTGACCGGCGTGCCGGGCTTGTGGTCGTCGAGCCGGCTGACGCAGAACTCGAGCCGCAGCGTCTGCCCGTCGAACTGGATGCGCTGCACGAAGTCGGCGAAGGTTTCGCTGACCTCGGGCCGGTCGGCGTACTGGTACTGCGGCGGCGGCGACGACTGCGGTTGATTCATCGACCAATCCTCGAACTGTTAGCCCCACACGCCATCCGCGAAGGGCGATCGTCCCTCGTGGATGCCGAAGTGGAGGAAGTGCGTCAACGGGTTGACGTTGGCGGCGTTCACGTCGGCATAGGCCGCGAGATACGAGGTCGTGTCGAAGCCGACCGAGGGGTCGCGTCCCTCGTGCCAGCCGAACTGGTTGTAGTGGTCGAGCGGATTGACGTGGGCCGCCGCGACGTCGGCATAGTTGGCCAGATAGCCGTTGACGTCGAACAGGGCGTTCGGGTTGCGCCCCTCCTGCCAGCCCACGGTCTGGAAATGCTGGAACGGATCGACGCCGGCGGCCGCCACGTCCGGATTGTGGTTGAGATAGAAGACGTAGTCGAAGCCGTTGGCGGCGATCAGTTCGGTCGGCGCGAAGGGTTGGCGCCCTTCCTGCGCGCCGTTCGCCAGGAAGTGGCGCAGCGGATCGACGTTCGCCGCCGCCACGTCGGGGTTGGCGGCGAGGTATTGGGCCGGGTCGAAATTGACCGAGGGCACGCGGCCTTCCTTCCAGCCGCTGGTG
>DATEKY010000454.1:0-6442 GCA_035277225.1 Xanthobacteraceae bacterium | reverse complement strand
TGCGTCGCCAGCCGCGCCTCCTCGGCGGCCTGCCGCGCTCGTTCCGCCGCAGCCCGCCCCGCCTCCTCGGCGGCAAGCCGCCGCGCCTCCAGCTCGGCGATCCGCTGCGCCGCTTCCTCGGCGCGCAGCCGTTCGGCTTCGGCCTTGCGCATCGCGCGCTCGGCTTCGAAGCGGATCTGGCGGGCATCGGCCTCGCGCCGCGCGCGGTCGCGATAGCGCGCGAGCTTCTCCTTGAGCGAGTCGCGCATCTGCATCGACCAGAGCAGCGTCTGCGCGGCGGCCCTGCCCCATCGCCCGCCGGCCCACACCAGCTCGTAGGGCGAGAACAGCCGCCAGCGGTCGTCGCCCTCCAGGATCGCGCGCGCGATCATCTCGCCCGCCATCGCGGTGGTGTTCAGGCCGTGGCCGCCGAACGCACCCGCGAGCCAGTAGCCCTGCGCCAGCTCGCCGATCTGCGGCATCTTGTGCACCGCATAGGCCATCACGCCGGACCACGCATACTCGATCTCGACGGCGCCGAGCTGCGGATAGACGTTCAGGATGTCGCTGCGCAGCGCGGCCTTGAGGCGCCACGGCGTCGAGCCGCGCATCGAGATGCGCCCGCCCCACATCAGCCGGTCGTCGCTGACGATGCGGTAATAGTCGCCGGCGCGGCGCGTATCGGAAATCGCGCCGGTGTAGCGCACCGACTCGAACAGCCGTTCGCCGATCGGCGCCGTCACCGCCACATAGGTCGAGACCGGCTGCACGGTCTCGGCAATCGGCGCATCGACTTTGCCGATGCCGGTCGAGCCGGCGAGCACGACGTGGCGCGCGCGCACCGTGCCCTTCGGCGTCGCGACGCGCTTGCGCACGCCGGCCGGATCGAGCGAGAGCGCGGAGGTATTCTCGAAAATGCGCGCGCCGTCCTTCTCCGCCGCGGCCGCAAGGCCGAGCGCGTAGTTGAGCGGATGGATGTGAAACGCCTTCGGCGCATGCAGCGCCTGGAAATAATGCGGGCTGCGCAATACTTCGCGCACCTGGTCGGTCGGCCATGCCTCCACGTCCGCGCCGAAATCAACGCGCAGCATCGCCGCATGATCGATCAGCGCCTGCTCGTCGTCGACGCGCCGCACCGACAGGCGACCGTCGCGCGCGGACACGCCGGGCATCTCGCTCTCGGCGATCTGGCGGCGCATGTATTCGACGCCGGCATCGGAGAGCGCCCACAGTTCCTTGGCGCGCGGCAAACCGACGCGCTCCACGATCGCATCGATCCGCTCGGAAAAGCCCGGCGACACGGAGCCGCCGTTGCGGCCCGACGCGCTTGCGGCGACCTGGCGCGCTTCCAGCACGGCGACCGACCAGCCGCGCCGCGCGACTTCCCGCGCAACCGTCAGTCCTGCAAGGCCCGCTCCGATGACGCACACGTCGACGTCGAGATCGTGCGTGAGCGTGCGCCGTTCCGGCACCGCGACCATCGTCGCCGCGTACCAGGTCGGGCCATACGGGCTCTCGGTTCCGCTCATCGGCCCTTGATGCCGCGATGGCATGCTTCCCGCAAGCCGCTCGTGCTAGATTCGTTGCTGGAAAAAGTCATGGAACGCCGATGCGCCGCCTGATGCTCCTGCGTCACGCCAAGTCCGACTGGGCAAAGCCCGGCCTGCGCGACCACGATCGCCCGCTCAATCCGCGCGGACGCGAGTCGGCGCCGAAAATGGGCGCCTACATGGTGCGGCATGCGCTGCTTCCCGATCTGATCGTTGCCTCGACGGCCAGGCGCGTCACCGAGACGCTCGACCATCTTCTGCCGGCGTTCGAGCGGCCGCCGAAAATCGTGTCCGAGCCGCGCGTCTACGATGCGGGCGCGAATGCGCTATTCGGCATCATCAAGGAGACGCCGCGCACGGCCCACAGCCTGCTGCTGGTCGGCCACAATCCCGGGATGGCGGAACTCGCCGCGCTGCTGATCGCGTCCGGCGACGTGGAGGCGCGCCAGCGGCTGATCGAGAAATTCCCGACCGCGGCGCTCGCGGTGATCGATTTCGCCTTCGACGACTGGGGCAAGCTGCATCCCCACAGTGGCCGGCTCGATCGCTTCGTGGTGCCGCGCACGCTGGAAGCCGCGACCGACTAGCTGGCGCAACGGCACGTTCGCCCTTATGTGACAGGCCGTGCCGACCTTCACCGACATCGCAGAAGAAGTCCGTCTCGCCGCGCGCGCGCTCGGCGAGTTCGGCGCGGGCCTGTTCAACCCGACCGTCCGGCTCGGCGTGACCGGGCTGTCGGGCGCGGGCAAGACGGTTTTCATCACCGCGCTGGTGCATCAGTTGCTGCATGGCGGGCGGCTGCCGGTGTTCGAGGCGCTCAGCGGCGGGCGCATCGCGCGCGCACGGCTCGAGCCGCAGCCGGACGATGCGGTGCCGCGCTTCGACTACGAGGCGCACCTGCGCGCGCTGATCGAGGAGCGGCGCTGGCCCGAGTCGACCACGCGCATCAGCGAGCTGCGACTCGTCATCGACTATCAGTCGGCGCGCGGCGCGCGCAATCGCACGCTCACCCTCGACATCGTCGACTATCCGGGCGAATGGCTGCTCGACCTGCCGCTGCTGACCACGAGCTATGCGCAGTGGTCCGCCGATACGCTCAAGCTGTCGCGCAACGGTCCGCGTGCCGGACTGGCGGCAGCGTGGCATCGCCATCTTGCGACGCTCGATCCCGCCGCGCCCGAGGACGAATCGGCGGCGCGCGAGGCGGCGCGCCTCTTCACCCAATATCTGAAGGCCTGCCGCAACGAGCGCTACGCCATGCGGCTGCTGCCGCCCGGCCGCTTCCTGATGCCGGGCGACCTCGCCGAATCGCCGGCCTTGACCTTCGCGCCGCTCGAGCTCTCCGATGGCGAAGCGCCGGCCGGCTCGCTCTGGGCCATGATGGAGCGGCGCTACGAGGCCTACAAGACCGTCGTCGTGCGGCCGTTCTACCGCGAGCATTTCGCACGGCTCGACCGGCAGATCGTGCTGGTCGACGCGCTCGCGGCCTTCAACGCCGGGCCGGAGGCGGTGCGCGATCTCGAAGGTGCGCTCGCCGCGATCCTCGCCTCGTTCCGCACCGGGAGCGCGAGCATCGCGAGCGCGCTGTTCCGCCCGCGCATCGACCGCATTCTCTTTGCCGCCACCAAGGCGGATCACCTGCATCACGCCAATCACGACCGGCTGGAGCGCTTCCTCTCGCGCATCACCGAACAGGCGATCGAACGCGCGAAGTTCACCGGCGCGACCATCGACATCGTCGCGCTGGCCGCGGTCCGCGCGACGCGCGAAGCGACCGTGACGCGCGGGCGCGACAAGCTCCCGGCCATCATCGGCACGCCGCTGAGCGGCGAGACGATCGGCGGCGAACGATTCGACGGCGCGACCGAAGTGGCCGCCTTTCCGGGCGATCTCCCGGACGACCCGGCCGCGTTGTTCGCGGGCTTCACCGGCCTGACCGCCGCCGACGAGACCGATTACCGCTTCCTGCGCTTCCGCCCACCACCAGCCGAGCGCACCGAAGGGACGCCCACTTTGCCCCACATCCGCCTCGACCGTGCGCTGCAATTCCTGCTCGGAGACCGGCTCGCATGACATCGCGCAAACCGCAGGCCTTCCGGCTGGACGATCCGCATGTCGTGCTTGCGGAGGATGACACGCGCGCCGCGCGCGGCACCGTGCGCGTCGTGCCGGAGCCGGAGCACTTCGACCTGCCGGTGCCGGTCGCGCCCGCGCTGCCGGTGCGCCGCAGATTTCGCTGGGGCACGATGTTCTGGTCCGCGCTCGGCGGCCTCGTGGCGCTTGGGCTCGGGCTCGCGACCACGCGGTTGATCGAAGATCTCTACGCCCGGGCCGAGTGGCTCGGCACCGTCGGCGCCGTGCTTGCGGCGATCGCGTTGCTGGCGCTGCTGGTGATCTGCGCGCGCGAGATCGCCGGGCTGTTCCGTCTCGCGTCGATCGAGAAGCTGCACGCGCGCGCCGCCGCCGCGTTGCTGAGCGACGACCGCGGCGAGGCGCGCGATGTCGTGCGCGCGCTCAACGCCCAGTTCGCCGCGACGCCCTCGCTCGCGCACGCGCGGCGGGAGCTCGACGCGCATTTGAGCGAAATCATCGACGGCCGCGACCTGCTGCACATCGCCGAGCGGCACCTGATGGCACCGCTCGATCGGGAAGCCTCGCAGCTCATCGCGCGCACCGCGACCCGCGTCTCGGTGGTCACCGCGGTCTCGCCACGCGCCGCACTCGACGTCGCGTTCGTCGCTGTCGCGGTGCTCGGCATGA
Organism: Xanthobacteraceae bacterium; assembly: GCA_035277225.1. Taxonomy (GTDB): domain Bacteria; phylum Pseudomonadota; class Alphaproteobacteria; order Rhizobiales; family Xanthobacteraceae; genus PALSA-894. Next base: position 2,153 of record DATEKY010000454.1, on the reverse strand, counting down.
TCCGCCGCCTCGCGGCGATCTACGGCGGACGGCCCGGCATGCTCGGCCTGATCCGGCTGGTCCGCCACGTCGTCGCGCATCTGGCATTCACCGGCGGGATCGCGGCCGGCGACAGCCTGATCCAGCAGGTGCTCGGCCACGGCGTCGCGGCGAAGCTCTCCGCCCGGCTGGGCGAGGGGGTGCTGAACGGGCTGCTCACCGCCCGGCTCGGCCTGGCGGCGATCGAGGTGGCGCGCCCCCTGCCCTTCGCGGCACTCCCCGCGCCGAAGCTCGCCGACATCGCCGGCGACCTGCTGCGGCGGCGCTCCGAGGGTACCGGTGAGAAAACGCTCCCGGCCGACTGATTGCCCGCGCGCGCCGCCCCACTCTGTGTCACAATACTACCGTTCGGTCCTGCGCGCGCTTTGGGAGAGCCCGCCATGTTCCAGAAGATCCTTGTTCCGGTCGATCTCGCCGATCCGGAGTTCGTCAAGCCGGCGCTGGCAACCGCGGTGGAGCTTGCGAAGGCATCGGGCGGCGCGGTCCGCCTCGTCAATGTCATTCCGATGACGCCGGTGATGCTGGCCGAATACGTGCCGCCGGATTTCGACGTGCAGCAGCGCGGCTCGGCCGAAGAAGCGCTCGCCATCGTGGCGCAGGAAAGCGGGCTTGATCCCGGCAAGGTCTCGTCGGTCGTGCGCCAGGGCGGCATCTATCACGAGGTGCTGGAGGAGGCGAAAACCTTCGGCTGCGACATCATCGTGATGAGCTCGCACCGCCCCGCGATGAAAACCTACTTCCTCGGCTCGAATGCCGGCCACATGGTGCGCTACGCCAAGTGTTCGGTGCTGGTGGTGAGGAAGCCGCCGCCCCAAGCGCCGGCATCCTAGAGCGAGATGACTTCTCTTCGAGTCGTCATCTCGCTCTGGTTTGTTCGTGGAGCATGATCTTTTCCGAAAACCGGTGTCCACTTTTCGGGGTCATGCTCTAAGCTTTGGGCAACAGAAGCCGCGGCACCGCGTCGGGACGGAACGTCCCCGGCCGATTGCGCCGGAAGAAGTTGCCGCCCTGGTAGATGAAAAACGCGCAGAACGCCGCGATGAATGCCGCGCCGCCCCATGCCTGCTCCATCAGCGCCCGCACCGCGAGCGCGGCCACGGCCGCTACCGTACCGGTGAAGATGACACCGCCGGGCCAGTAGAGAAAAGCCGGCGATCCGGTCACGAACGCGGTGTTGCCGCCGGCGGCGCCGACGCGGCGACTTAGCTCGGACACGAAGGCGCTGTACTCGGCGTCGAGCCGCTCATGCTCGACCAGGCTTTTCCATGAGGTCGATGCGATCTGCAGCTTCGGCCCGCTGTCCGGCCAGACCTCGGTGACGAACCGATAATTCTGCATCGTCATTGGGCGGAACGAGAGGCGGACGCGCCGGATACTCCCATATGGCGTGCGACCGGCCATTCCCCCTTTGCGCCATTCAAGCGCATCGGGCGCCAGATGGAATTCCAGCGGCGCGCCCATCAATGACGATTTGTAGGCGTAAGAGAATTCGCCGCCGTCGACGGATGACATTGTCACGATCTGGCGATTTGACTGAGGGTGATGCCGTAGCGGCCTTGATTCGGTTCCGCCGGTATGCATGTTCGAAGACCAGAAGCCACCGAGGTGATTTGCATGCGCCCCGCCTCCGTCTCGTTCGCTGGCTGCTTCATTCTCGCCGCCGCCTTGCTGACGCCCGGGCCCGCCGCTGCGCGAACACCCTACGATGGCCACTGGAGCGTGCTCATCGTCACCAACTCCGGACCGTGCGACCGCGCTTATCGCTACGGGCTCTCGATTCGGGACGGCTCGGTCTTCTATGAAGGCAGCGCGGCCGTCAATGTGGCCGGGCGCGTCGGCAGGAATGGCATGGTCAATGTTCGGGTCTGGGTCGGACAGCAGGGCGCCAGCGGAGTTGGCCGCCTGTCGCGCAACGCCGGCGGCGGCGAGTGGCGCGGCACCGGCTCGATGGGGTCGTGCGCCGGCGTCTGGAGCGCCGAGCGGCGCTAGCTGTCAAGCCTTGTTTCGCGGATAGAACTACGGATGCCGCCGGAGCCACTCAGTAAACACCCCCAAAACGATACTTGCGGCGAATAGGGTGAAGAACGCAAGCATCGGACGCCTGTAGTGGCGGG
>DATEKY010000453.1:0-3515 GCA_035277225.1 Xanthobacteraceae bacterium | reverse complement strand
CAGCGCGGTCCGCGCCAACCACCGATAGAAGCCGACAAGCGGCTTCTTCGTCCTGACGGCGCGCGCGAACTGCAGCGCGCGGCGCGGCGTGTCGACATCGACCTTTTGCGGCCGTTTCAAGCGGAACGCCCAGAGACCTGCGCACAGCACCGCTGCGGCCAGCGCCACCCGGAAGCTCCAATCGTTGCCATAAGAAAAACGCGCGACCACGCCGAAGACGATTGCCGCGGTGAGGAGCGCGTGGCGCTGGCCGGTGAGCCTCGTGCGGTCGACCGCCTTGCCGTCGACCTTGGGCTGCGAGTTCCAGGCAAGGCGAGCCCGATCCTGAATGCGCTTGCGCAGGAAGCTGCTGAGCACGAGGCAGATGATGAACGCCAGCACGATATTGACGGCGAGTTGCGCGCTGTGGGTGACGGCGTCGACCCATGGGCTGGCATAGCTCGGGAGAAATCCCTGGAGCGTCGCCAGCAGCTTGTTCACCGCGCCGCTGAAGATCTGCGTCTCCTTCTCGCTCTTGTCGCTCCAATCGAGCGCGGTGTGTATCGCCGGATAGGCGAGCACCAGCAGAGCGAGCCCGAGCGTGACGAAGTACACGCAACGCCGCCACCACACGGTGTCGAGCACCAGGTCGAAATACTTGCCACGCACCTCGTCCGGCGAGTTGCCTGCAAGCTCTCCGAGATCGGCGAGCACCGTCTTCATCTGCGTGAGCGCCGGGTCCTTATGGCCGGCGGCCTGGGCGTCGAGCTTCGCCTGCACGTCGCTTAAGCGATCCGCGATCGTCTTGCCCTGGAAGGCGATTTGGCTGTTGTCGGGCAGCAGGAAATCGATGCCCAGCGGCAACGAAATCGGCGCGTAGCCGTCATTGCCGTAGGTCATGCGCGTGACGGCGGAGTGGTGCACCAGCGGTCGGGTCGGGCTGTCGTCAGGGACGTCGTAGTCGTAATCGTTCTTGCGGTTCATCAGCAGCCGTGCGCTGCGCGGCTGATATCGCCATAGTCCGCCGACCAGCCCGCCGCGCGAGTCGTACAGCTTGCCGGTCGGAGACGCGAGCGCGCGGTACATCTGGACGATTTGATCCTCGAAGCCGAGGCCCTTGCCGGCGGCTTCCTCGATCATCCAGCACAGCGGAACGAAGGACAGTCCGTCGTCCGGGTAGCCGCCTCCAACATCGGCATGCATTCCGGGAAACCAGACCTGCAACAGGCGGCCGGCCGGGACCTTCTTGTCCGCCGCCAATTGCTGTTCGGTCGCCTCGTGCCACGGCACCGGATGGAAGGTGCGGCGCTCGTCATCGAGCGCCAGCGCCTGGCGCGCGTGCTGCACGCTTTCGAGCAGCATCCCGTCCCTGAACTTCATCGGCCAGACCCACTTGTCGACGGCCGTGGTCAGCTCGTCGATCGGCAGCCCGTATGCGACGACGGTGTCCCAGACGCCGACGAAATGGATTTTGACGTGCTTGTTGTCCTTCTCGACCGCGCTGTATGGCTTTGCGCCGGTCGCGATCCCCAGAAGAGCGATGGCTTTGTCGCGAACGAACCGTCCGAGCGGTACCCAGAAGGCCACGAGGCTTTTGGCAGGAAATGCTTTCTTGCGATAGGAACGGTATGCCGCGATCGCGTTTCGGTCCAGTTCGGCCTCGCTGTCGTAAATGACAAGTCCTTCCCGGTGCACCAGGCCGGCGAGGACGCGAATCGTGAATGCGCCGCGGCTGAAGCCGAACATCCAGATCCGGTCGGCATCGCGTCCGGCCGCCGCGCTGTGATAGTTGCGGCAGAGGAATTTGTAGAGCGAAATTACATTTCGTTTGACGCCGAAGCCGAGTGCGAGCCCAAGCACACGCAGGAAGCTGATGCTCGACGTGCCAACGCCGTCGCCGAACTCGGCAACCTGGGATCCATCGGTAAGCTTCAGCGCCTGATAGAGCCGCCAAACGTTAGTCTTGGATGAAGCCGATGCACTGTTGCCCGTTCCGTCCGACAGGACGACGAGGTTTCTTGAACCGCCGGCCATGACGTTCCCCCTTGCCGATGCAATCAAAGAGGGAATTTGCTATGGTCAGCGTGAATTGAGCGTGATTTCGCGGACAGCCGTGCCGGAAACCACAATTTCGACGGGCGAACGTCCGCCGGCGGCGGAGCCGCCGCTACACCGGGCTCAGCACATGGATGACCCGGCCCGCCATCAGGTCCTTCACCTTCGCCCCGTACTCCTTCATGTGCGGCGCGACCGCGTGCGCCTTCAGGTGATCCACGCTTTCCCATTTCTCGATCACCACGAAGGTGTCGGCGCCGAACGGCGTCTGGATCGCCCCCATGCCCTCGGTGTCGATCGCGGCGCCGTATTCGATGCAGCCGGCTTCGGCGAGCACCTTCGGCCGGTTCGCGGCGAAATGCTGCAGCACGGTCTCGCGCTGGCCGGGCTTCGCGGTGAGGACGGCGACGACATGGATCACGGGATTTCCTCCGGGTTTGTTGGCCTGAAACCCGGAAGGTAGCGGCGCAAACTGGCTTTGCGAAGCACCATCGGGTATCGCTGCGCGGCCGGGGCTTTGTAGAATGGCTCCAGAACAAAACAGGCGGACGATGGCGGAACGCTCGTTTGCGAAGGAAGTGGAAGCGCTAAAGCTCGGCGACGGCGAGACCTTTCGCGGCGAGGGCATCCTCGCGGTGACCAAGGCGCTGCTGCAGTCCGGCGTCGCCTACGTCGGCGGCTACCAGGGCGCGCCGGTCTCGCATCTGCTCGACGTGCTGGTCGATGCCGAGGACATGATGGCCGAGCTCGGCGTGCACCTCGAGACCTGCACCAACGAGGCTTCCGCCGCTGCGATGCTCGGTGCCTCGATCAACTATCCGCTGCGCGGCGCCGTCACCTGGAAGTCGATCGTCGGCACCAACGTGGCGGCCGACGCGCTGTCGAACCTGTCGTCGCCCGGCGTGATCGGCGGGGCGATGATCATCCTCGGCGAGGACTACGGCGAAGGCGCGAGCGTGATCCAGGAGCGCTCCTATGCCTATGCGATGAAGTCCTCGATGTGGCTGCTCGATCCGCGCCCCGATCTGCCGACCATCGTGCGCATGGTCGAGAAGGGCTTCGAGCTGTCCGAGGCGAGCCACGCGCCGGTGATGCTGGAGCTGCGCGTGCGGGCCTGCCATGTCACCGGCGAGTTCACCGCGAAAGCAAACCGCGCCTCGGCGCAGTCCGGCCTCAACCGCATCGACGGCCCGCCGCGTTTCAACTATGCGCGCCTCGCGCACCCGCCGCTGACCTTCGCGCAGGAGAAGCTGAAGATCGACGAGCGGCTGCCCGCCGCGCAGGCTTTCGCGCGCGAGCACAAGCTCAATGAATTCCTCGACGGTGACCTGAAAGAGCTCGGCATCATCGCGCTCGGCGGCCTGACCAACACGCTGCTGCGCGCCCTCGCGCGGCTCGGCCTCGCCGACGACTTCGGCAATGCCCGCATCCCGATCTATTGCCTCAATCTCGCCTATCCGCTGATCCCCGACGAGGTGAAG
>DATEKY010000452.1:0-9364 GCA_035277225.1 Xanthobacteraceae bacterium | reverse complement strand
CGCGCCGCGGCCTGAGCCTCGGCGCCGTCCCGCCATTCGCTGTCTTCCGCCGGTACGTTGTATTCCTGCTTGTTCGCGGCGCGCGTCACCGAAACCTTGGTGAAGCGCTTCGCGTCGGTCGAGCGCGCGACCACTTCGGTCTGCGCAAGGTCGCTCGCGGTGATGCGCCGCGTCGCGTCCATGTGCTGTTCGCCGGCGCGCCGCAGCATCAGCGACAGGCTGCCGAGCGAGGCCGCGAGCGCGATCTTCTGTGCCGCGACGGTATCGACCTCGAGCGTCACCGCGCGCGCAACGGTCGGCCGGTCGGCCGCGTCGTCGGCGAGCTGATCGACCGCAAGCACGCGCGCGTTCTGGATCACCACGTCGTTCATGCCGCTGCTGCGTTCGGACTGCCGCGTGAGCAGCACGTCGACGTGGTCGCCGGGCAGCACGAAGCCCGCTACGCCTTCGACGTCGTTGGTGCGCACCGTCACGGCGCGCATGCCGTCCTGGATCACGGCCGACAGCGTCGCCTTCTGCCCGGGTCCGGTGATCTTGGTGCGCAGGATCGGCTCGTTGCGTTCGATCGAGGCGAGCACGATGCGCTTGCCGCCCGCGGTCAGTTCGGCGATCGACGAATAGGTGCCGGCCGGAATGGCGGCGTCCGGCCAGGAGACTTCGCGCAGACTGTCCGGCACGACATGCGTGCCGAAACGCATCGGCGCGGACGCGACCACGATCGTGCGCGTCGCCACCTGTTGCGGCGCCGGAGCCATCGTCTTGCGGCTCAGCTCGGCCTGATAGTTCAGCCAGCCTTGCGCGACGAACACCGCAAGGAGTCCGAACACGACGGCAATGCCGACCATCACGATGGTGTTTTTACGCACGCCAGCCCCATCACGGTTTTATTCTTGTCCGCGGCCAACGTGCGCTTTGAAACTGAATCCTTCCTGAAGTTCCTGCGCCGAATGCAGCCTATGTTGAATACGCCATGAAGGCGCATCCTTAGCGGCGGTTTAAGTGGTTAAGCGGCAATTGAAGCAATTTGCCGTTTACCAGGACGCGGCGGTGCCCCAGGCCGGTAACGTCGCGCGACGGCTGACGGCGCATGTTTTCCCCAACTTCATGTTGTGATAAGCTTAATCATGGGTTCGGGGGGAGCCTATTTTCCGGGCGTGAATGCTTTGCGCGGCCTCGCTGCGCTGCTTGTTGTCGTCCAGCACGCGGGCTCCTTTGCGGCGCAGGCAACCAACACGCCGCAAGTCGAGGTTTTGAAGCTCGACTTTGCGATGCTCGGCGTCCTGATGTTCTTCACCATCTCGGGCTTCGTGATCGGCCTCAATCGGCATCTTCCGACCGCCGAGTTTCTCGTCCGGCGTGCGCTGCGCATCTATCCGCCTTTCTGGGCGGCCTACGCGCTCAGCGCGGTCATCGTTTGGTCGATCGGGCTGCAAACAAACTGGTCCTGGGTCGCCGCGCTGCTGTTGCCGTCGCGCGCGACGCCGGCGATATATCTGCCGCTGTGGACGCTGATCTTCGAAGTGTTCTTCTATGCGCTCGCCGCATTTGCGTTTTCGCTACGGCTATCCGACCGCGCGCTGACGGCGCTCGCGCTCTGCTGGATCATCGTGATCGCAAACATGAATCCGTACCTGACGGGAATGCTGCCGATCCTGCCGGGCGCCCTCATTCCATTCACGCCTTACAACATCTTCTTCGCCTTCGGCCTGATCTGTGCGCTCAACTTCGAGGTTCTGTCGCGCTACTCCATCAATCAGTGCCTCGCAGTCACCGTCGCAGCCACTGTGTTGATGGTGCTGATGCCGCCCGTCCCCCACATCGCAACGACCCTCGTGATGGCGATCGCCCAGTCATCGCTGCTGATGGCTGTCACGAAGCTCGATCGCTGGGCGTCTCCCGCCACTTTTCTGGGAAACGCCTCGTATGGTCTGTTCCTGCTGCACGTTTCGGCTATGGCGGTTGCGGCATCTCTCCTGAAAGGTACCGGCCTTTCGGTGGGGGAAATGTGGGTGGTTCTGTTCTTCATCGGGCTTGCCGTCGGGGTGCCGTACGGCTTGGCCGAGTTTGCATTCCACCGCGCGGCCTTGCACGCAGCGCTGCCCCTGTTCGGGCGAAAACAGGCGCAGCCAGAACCGGCCGGAGGTGACGGCAGTGGCTATTTTGACGATCGTCGCGGGGCAACCCGATCACGAGAATGACGCCCGGAATTCCGCTAAATTTAAGAGAACTTCCGGTTCCAACGACACCAATTTTCAAATCGTGCTCGCCGATCCTTGCACGACGCGATGATGGCTGGCTCCGGGGCTGAAAAAATGTGGTCACGATTGATTGGCGACGCGAACGGTGGCGTCGTGCCGATATTTGCGCTCGCGCTCGTGCCGATGATGGGATTGGTCGGCGCGGCGGTTGACTACGCCCGCGCGAGCAGCGCGCGAACGGCGATGCAGGCCTCGCTCGATGCGACAGCCCTGGCCGTTGCCAAGGAGGCGTCAACGCTCCCTCAGGACCAGGCCAGCGCACGCGCCACCGCGCTCTTCTCGGCAAGCTTCAGTCGCGACGAAGTGCAGAGCCTGCAGGTTTCGGCGACCGTGACCAGCGCCTCGTCCGGCTTCACGGTATCAAGTTCGGCTCAGGGCACCATCGCGACGCGCTTCATGCGTCTGTTCGGACACGAGACGCTGCCGCTCAGAGTGAACGCGAGCGTCGCGACCGCCAGCGACGGCCTCGGCTGCGTGCTCGCCTTGAACCCGACCGCCAGCGGCGCCATCACCGCGCAGGGGTCGACCACGGTCAAGTTGAATGGCTGCAGCCTCTACGACAACTCATCGAGCGACACTGCGCTCACCGTCGGAGGCTCGGCGACAATCACAACCGACTTCGTCGGGGTGGTCGGGGGCGTCGGATCCAGTACCGGCATCACCGCGACGAACGGGATCCGGACAAAGATCGCGCCCGTCACCGATCCCTACGCGGACGTCGTGGTCCCGCCATTCAGCGGCTGCGATGAGCACAATTATAATGCGAAGAACACGGAGACCATCAACCCGGGTGTCTACTGCGGCGGCATCATGGTCAACGCGAATGCCGTGCTGACGCTGAATCCCGGCATGTACTATCTCGACGGCGGGGATTTTGTCGTGAACGGCGGTGCCACGGTCACCGGCACCAGTGTGACGCTCGTCTTCACCTCGAAGTCCGGAAAAAGCTGGTCGACGGCGAGGATCAACGGCAACGCGACGGTCAATCTCACGCCCATGACCTGGGGCCCGACCAAGGGCATGGTGGTGTTCGCGGATCGCAACATGCCCGCGGGAACCGAGTTCAAGTTCAACGGCGGCGCAAACCAGTACCTGGCCGGCGCCGTCTATGTGCCGACGGGCGCCGTCAGCTTTGCCGGAGGCGCCGATACGTCGACCACGTGCACGCAGGTCATCGGCAACACGGTCACGTTCGTCGGAAACTCGAATCTTGCGATCGATTGCAGCCGCTACGACACGCGGCCATTCAGCACGAAAGTGATGCGAATTACCTCCTGATACGCAGATCCGCGCGGCGCGACGTACTCCGCCGTCATCGCCCGCGCGATGACGGAGCTTGGGGCTTCAGCTTACCTCAGCTCATTCACAATCGACTCGCCTTGAGGAAATCGAAATCGCAGCCCTCGTCGGCCTGCGTGACGTGCTGCTGGAACAGCCAGGAATAGCCGCGGTCCGAGCCTTCGTGCGCGGGCGGTGCGACGAACAGCGCGGCACGCCGCTGCAGCTCGGCATCATCGACCAGCAGCTCGATCGAGCGCTTCGGCACGTCCAGACGAATGCGGTCGCCGGTCTGCACCAGCGCGAGCGGCCCGCCGGCCGCGCTCTCCGGCGTGATGTGCAGCACGATGGTGCCGAACGCCGTGCCGCTCATGCGCGCGTCCGAGATGCGCACCATGTCCTTCACGCCCTGCTGCGCCAGCTTCTTCGGGATCGGCAGGTAGCCGGCCTCCGGCATGCCGGGCGCGCCCTTCGGCCCGGCATTGCGCAGCACCAGCACGTCGTCGGCGGTGACATCGAGCGCCATGTCGTCCATGCGCAAGGTCATGTCCTCGATGTTCTCGAACACCACCGCGCGGCCTTCATGCGTCATCAGCTTCGGCGTCGCGGCCGACTGCTTGATCACCGCGCCGCGCGGCGCGATGTTGCCGCGCAGCACGCACATCGCGCCCTGCGCGTTGATCGGATTGGCGCGCGACCGGATCACGGTCTGCCCCGGCACCTGCTCGGCGACCTTGACGTGATCGCGCAAGGTGCCGGCGACCGTTGGCGCATCGAGATCGAGAATGTCGGCAAGCTCTTGCATCAGCCGCGGCACGCCGCCGGCGTGATGGAAGTGCTCCATGTAGTGATCGCCCGAGGGCTTGAGGTCGATCAGCACCGGCACCTGCTTCGACAGCGCGTCGAACGCGTCGAGATCGAGTGTGATGCCGGCGCGTCCCGCCATCGCGGCGAGATGCACGATGCCGTTGGTGGATCCGCCGATCGCCTGCAGCACGATCAGCGCATTGCGCAAGGATCGCTCGGTGAACAGCTCGCGCGGACGCGGCGTCCCTGCTTTGGCCATCGCGACCGCCTGCCGGCCGCTCGCCTCCGCGATGCGCACGCGCTCGGCATGCACCGCCGGCACCGCCGCCGCATAGGGCAGCGAGAAGCCGAGCGCCTCGATCACGCAGGCCATCGTGCTCGCGGTGCCCATCACCATGCAGGTGCCGACCGAAGGCGCGAGCCGTCCGCTCACCGTCTCGATCTCGGCCTCGTCCATCTTGCCGGCGCGATGCTGCGCCCACAGGCGGCGACAGTCGGTGCAGGCGCCCAGCACCTCGCCCTTGTAGTGGCCGACCACCATCGGGCCGGTCGGAACCACGATCGCGGGCTTGTCGGCCGAGACCGCGCCCATCACCTGCGCCGGTAGCGTCTTGTCGCAGCCGCCGATCACCACCACCGCGTCCATCGGCTGCGCGCGCACCATCTCCTCGGTGTCGATCGACATCAGGTTGCGCATGTACATCGAGGTCGGCGCCGAGAAGCTCTCGTGGATCGAGATCGTCGGGAATTCCATCGGCAGCCCGCCGGCGAGCATCACGCCGCGCTTCACCGCCTCGATCAGCTGCGGCACGTTGCCGTGGCACGGGTTGAAGTCCGAATAGGTGTCGGTGACGCCGATGATCGGCCGGTCGAGCGCGTCGTCGGAGAAGCCCTTGGCCTTGATGAAGGCCTTGCGCAGGAACAGCGAGAAGCCGGGATCGCCGTAGGAGGTCAAACCTTTGCGCAGGCCGGAGGGCATGGGAACGTCCAACATTGATGGGCTGATGTTGTTGTGCGGCAGATCGGAGCGGCCGACAAGGGGCAATTGCGCGTCACGTGCCAGCGTGATATGTTACATGTAACCAGGAGACGTCCGTTGACCTCGGCTTCCAGGCGCAAGGCGACACGCGAAAAGGTTTCGGCGCATCGCGCGCGGCTGCGCGCGCAGGGATTGCGTCCGATTCAGCTGTGGGTGCCCGATACCCGTTCCCCCGCCTTCGCTCATTCCGCGCGTCGGCAGGCGCGGGCCATAGCGCGGAGCCGGCAAGAGGCGGACGATCTTGCGTTCGTCGACTCCATTTCTCTTCTGAGGGATGAGTGAGGCGCGGCGAAATCTGGACTGTCGCAGGCGGCCCTGATTACGCCGGCAAGCCGCGACCGGTCGTGATCGTCCAGGACGATCGGTTTGGCGACATCGACTCCGTCACCATCTGCCCACTGACGTCCAACCCGACGGTCGCGCCGCTCCTACGTATTGTTGTCGAACCGAGCGAGGGGAACGGGCTGGAGTCGGTCTCGCGTCTGATGGCGGACAAGATCACGACCGTGCCACGGCGGCGCCTCGGCAGCCGTATTGGGCGGCTCGACGACGAAGCGATGCTGCAGCTCAATCGCGCGATGCTGGTGTTTCTCGGGATGGCGGGTTGAGATATTCGGCGAGGATGGCCGCCAAACCTGGCGGTTGGGACAACGCAATGTACGACGAGACATTCATGCGCCGCGCGATCGCGCTGTCGGAGCAGGCGCTCACCGAGCCGGGTGTCGGTCCGTTCGCGGCCGTGGTCGTGCGCGACGGCGCGATCGTCGGCGAGGGCCTCAACCGGTCACGCGCGATCTTCGATCCGACCTCGCACGGCGAGGTGGAGGCGATCCGCGATGCCTGCGCCAGGCTCAGGACGGTCGATCTGTCCGGCTGCGACCTCTATACGACCTGCGAGCCGTGCACGATGTGCGTCGCCACCATGCTGGTCGCGGGAATCGGCCGGATGTACTACGGCGCCTCGGCGCAGCAGTCGGGTACGATCGTGGCGCGCTTCCGCGCGATCGCGACCGACGATCTGCGGCGCGAGGCAGGCCTGCCGATCGGCGAGCGCCGCATGCCGGCCGAGCAGAAGCTCGCCGCCGAGGCGATGGCGGTGCTGGAGCGATGGGCGGACGCTGCCCAGGGGCGCAGAGCGTAGAGCGCCTGTCGCTGGTGAATTGTCAGCTCTTGTTGCCGCACGGCGTCGAGCGCCCGTAACCCTCGTCGGTCATGCACTCGAACTGCGAGCGGGGTACGCCGGGCTGGTAGTAATAGGTGCCGGCCGGTGCGGCGCCGGAGTTCGGCGTGGAGGAGAACGGCGACGTCGCGCAGCCCGAGAGGCTCGCGGCGGCGGCGAAAAGCACAATCAGTCTGGTCATTTGCCGACCCCTGCGGCGGTACGTCGCAGGGAGCAGCCTAGCAGGCGGGGGCTTCCCGGCAAGCGGCCTTATTCGGCGTCCGGCGGCGGCAGGAACACGACCTCGTGCCTGGCCGCAAGCGCGACCACGTCGGGCGGGTTCTGCTCCTTCATGCCGTGGATCGCCCAGAACAGGTCGTAGAGCTTGCGCGTCGGCGTGACCCAGAACAGGCATTTGATCGGCTGCTCGGATTTGTTGAACAGGCCGTGCGGGATGTTCATCGGCAGGCGAACGAGGTCGCCCGCGGTCGCGACGTATTCGCGTCCGTCGATCATCGCGTCGAGGCGGCCCTCGAACATGTAGATGAACTCGTCCTGCGTCGGATGGATGTGCGGCGGCACGAAGGTGCCGGGCGGAAACGTCGCGTGCCAGGAGAACTGGTTCTCGCTCAGCGACTTCGGCACGTAGGTCTGGCCGAGAATGTTCCAGACGATACCGTCGAGGCCGGTGCTCGCCTTGGTGATGCCTGCCGTAAGCTGCATGGGACGCGTCACTCCGTTAACTCAATCCTCGCCGCGGGCGCATTCAATCATGAACGCGCTGCGTCCGGAACCGCGCTGCCCCCGCGGCGCGGCGCCATCTCGAGACAGCGTAAACGCGCGACGCGGCAGCGGCCGGGCCCGCAAAAGGCCCGGAAACCGGGGCTTCACAGGGAAGATATTTTAGGCTTAAAATAATCACAAGACCCGTCTGGGAGGGCGGTACAGGCCCGTGATCGCGAGCAAACCGCAGATCGATGCGTCCTTCGTGAAGCGCCGCGCCAGGGAGCTCGGCGCCGACCTCGTCGGCATCGCCAGCGCCGCGACGCTCAACGCGTTCCCGCCCGATCCGCGCTGGCCGCAGACGCCGGAGCGGATCTCGCCGTATTGCAAAAGCGTGATCGTGCTGGTGCAGCGCATCCCGGCGGGCGCGTTCCGCTGCAAGACCAACGTGCCGGTGCAGTACATCGACATGCTGGTGCTGCGAAAGATGGACAAGGTCGCCTACGCGCTGGCCGAAGAGCTGGAAGAGGCGGGGCATCCGAGCTTCGTCACCGCCGCGCAGGAGACCGACTGGAACTACAAGCGCGCGAGCTACGGCCGCCTTTCGACGCGCCATCTCGGCGTCGAGGCCGGGCTCGGCACGCTCGGGCTCGAGGTGAATATCCTGACCCCCGAGTTCGGCCCGCGCGTTTATCTCACCGGCATCCTGACCGAGCTCGAGCTCGAAGCCGACAAGCCGATCACCGAGCAGGTCTGCATCGGGGAGTCGTGCAGCCGCTGCCTGCATTCCTGCCCGGCCGACGCGGTGCTGCATTTCGGCATCGACAAGCGCGCCTGCGCCACCGAGGCGCAGGAGTTCGGCTTCACCACCATCCTGCAGTTCTTCGAGCGCTTCATCGACATGCCGCAGGCGCAGAAAGTGGCGGCGGCGTCATCGCGCGACGTGTTCGGCTTCTGGCAGGGGCTGTTGCGCGTGGTCGGCTCGTTCGGCGATTGCCCGCGCTGCCTCGCGGTCTGCCCGGTCGGCAACGACTATCACGCGCATCTTTCCGACGTGCAGAAGGCGATCCCCGAGCGCACGCCCGAGAAGGTCGCGCTCGGCAAGGCCTGGAAGGACAACCGCGCCAGGGGCGAGACGATCGCCGGGCTGAACGAATGGAACAGCCGCTGGGTCGGGCCCGAGGGCTACAAGGGCATGGTGGCGCGCCAGCTGCAGGAATTCAAGAAAGCGCAGGCCGAACGCGAGCGCAAAGCTGCGCCGGCGCTTGCCGATGAAGGCCGCTGATGGTCGCGATCTTCAAGGAAACGCTCACCGCCGACGCCATCAAGGCGAAGGCGCGCGCGCTCGGCGCCGACCTGGTCGGCATCGCGGACGGCGCGGCGCTGGAGGCCAATCCGCCGCCTGACAATCCGCAGCGTCCATCGGACATCACCGAGCATGACGGGGCGCGCGTCATCGTGCTGGCGAAGCGGCTGTCGCGCGGCGTCGCCCGCATCGCGGCATGGAACGACCGGCACAAATATTACAACGACGAACTGGCGCTGACGCGCCTGGAGGAAGCCTCGCTCGAGCTGGTCTATTGGCTGGAGGACAACGGCTACCCGGCGATCATCGTGCCGCCGACCCACAGCAATCCGTGGACCTACGAGGACGGCAAGCCGGCGAAACATCTCTCGACCTTGCTGTCGCTGCCGCATGCGGCGGTCGAGGCCGGACTCGGCACGCTCGGGCTCAACCTGCAACTGCTCACGCCCGAATACGGCCCGCGCGTGGTGCTGACCGCCGTGCTCTGCTCGGTCGATGTCGCCTGCGATACGCGCATGGAGCAGGCGCTGTGCCTCGGGCCGTCCTGCGCGCGCTGCCTGAAAGTCTGCCCCGGCGACGCGGTCGGGCACTGGAGCCGCGACTGGGAGGCGTGCGATCCGCATCGCTCGCCGCACGGCTTTCCGCAGCTCTCCGATCACGTCGCGCGCATCATCGCGGCGCCCACTCCCGAGGCGCAGAAAGAGCTGGTGCGCTCGGAGGACAGCTTCAATCTTTGGCAAAGCATTTTGCGCGGCGCGGGCGTCATCACCGGCTGCCGCAAATGCGCCGACGTC
>DATEKY010000451.1:0-12300 GCA_035277225.1 Xanthobacteraceae bacterium | reverse complement strand
CGCGTTGCTCGGCGGCGTGCTGATCGGCATGACCGAGGCGCTCGCAGGACTGCTGTTCACGCCCTCGGCGAAGAGCATGTTCGCCTTTGCGATCCTGGTGCTGGTGCTGCTGTTCCGCCCGCAGGGAATCATGGGGAAGCGTGCCACATGATCGCGCGGCTCACGGAAGGGGTGCCCAAGCGCGGATGGTTCCTGCTCGCCGTGCTGCTGATCGCGCTGCTCGTGGCGCCGCACTTCATCAACGACTACCTGCTCACCGTCCTGATCCTGATCCTCTACTTCGCCTACACCGGGCAGGCCTGGAACATCATGATGGGCTTCGCCGGGCAGCTCTCGCTCGGCCATGCGATCTATGTCGGGCTCGGCGCCTACACGGCGGCGGCGCTCTACGTGCACTTCGGCGTCGGCCCGTGGATCGGCCTACTCGCCGCCGTGCCGGTCGCGATGGCCTGCGGCGCGGTCATCGGGTTTCTGGCATTCCGGTTTGGCGTCGCCGGCGTCTACTTCGCGATCCTGACGATTGCGTTCGCCGAGTTCGCGCGCATCGGCTTCGACCACATCCGCTACACCGGCGGCTCGGCCGGTTTCTTCCTGCCGGTCGCGCAGTACGCCACCAACGACCTGTGGAACCTGCGCGGCAAGCCGGTGATGTTCTACTACGTCATCCTCGCGCTCACCGTCGCGGCCTTCGCGCTCTGCCATCTGCTGCTGCGCAGCCGCATCGGTTATTTCTGGCTGGCGATCCGCGAGGATGAGGAAGCCGCACGCGCGCTTGGCATCGACACGTTCCGCTACAAGATGCTCGCGGTGGTGATCTCGGCCGGCATGACGGCGGTCGCCGGCGTGTTCTTCGCGTTCTTCTACAACAACCTGTTCCCCGAGAACATTTTCCACATCTCGCGCTCGATCGAGATCATTTTGGCTCCGATCATCGGCGGCATCGGCACGCTGTTCGGCCCGATCCTCGGCGCTTTCCTGCTTACCGGTCTCTCCGAAGCCGTCACGGAAATCCTGCACGCGTTCGGCTTCGACTTCCCCGGCGCCAAGCAGGTGTTCTACGGCCTCTGCCTGCTCGTTGTCATCGTCGCGCTGCCCGACGGCATCTGGCCGTGGCTGGTGCGCCGCCTCGGACTGGAGCGGCGGCCATGAGCGCGTTCTTCGCGATCAATGGCGCATCGAAGCGCTTTCGCGGGCTGCTCGCGGTCGATCGCGTGTCGTGCGAGGTCGCCAAGGGCGAGATCTTCGCCGTTATCGGCCCGAACGGCGCCGGCAAGACCACGCTGTTCAACATGATCGCCGGCGCGCTGCGGCCGGACGAAGGCGAGATCGCGTTTCAGGGCGAGCGCATCGACGGACTGCGCCCGGACGAAGTGTGCCGCCGCGGCATCGCGCGCACGTTCCAGATCGTGCGGCCGTTTCCGCTGCTCAGCGTGGAAGACAACGTCATGGTCGGCGCGCTGCTGCGCACGTCGGATGTGGCGCGCGCGAGCGAACAGACACAAGAGGTGATGCGCCGGCTCGATCTGTTCGACAAGCGTGGCCGGATCGCCAAATCGCTCACCCTGCCGGATCGCAAGCGGCTCGAGGTCGCGCGTGCGCTCGCGACCTCGCCGCAACTGCTGCTGCTCGACGAGGTAATGGCGGGCCTGCGCCCGACCGAGACCGACCGCATGGTGGCGATCCTGCGCGAGCTCAACGCGCAGGGACTGACGATCCTGCTGATCGAGCACGTCATGCGCGCCGTGATGGCGCTCGCGAGCCGCGTGCTGGTGCTGCACCACGGCGCGCAGATCGCGCTCGGCAAGCCCGAAGCCGTGACGCGCGAGCCGGCCGTGATCCAGTCCTATCTCGGCGCCGAGGCGCTGTAATGCTCAGCGTCCAGGACATCGACGTGTTCTACGGCGACGCGCAGGCGCTCGACGGCGTTTCGCTCGACGTCGAGGAAGGCGCGATCGTCGCGATCGTCGGCGCGAATGGCGCGGGCAAGACCTCGCTGATCCGCACCATCGCGGGCATGAACAAGCCGGCGCGCGGCGCGATCCGCTACCGCGGCAGCGACATTGCGGGCTGGCCGAGCTACCGGGTTTGCAACCTCGGCATCGGGCAGGTGGCCGAGGGCCGGCAGGTCTTTCCGACGCTCACGGTCGACGAGAACCTCGACATGGGCGCGATGATCCCCCGCGCCAAAGCCGCACGCGCCGCGAACCGCGAGCGCGTGCTCGCGCTGTTTCCGCGCCTGAAGGAGCGCCTGCGCCAGGCCGCCGGCACGCTGTCGGGCGGCGAGCAGCAGATGCTCGCGATCGGACGCTGCCTGATGGGCGCGCCGGAGCTGGTGATGTTCGACGAGCCCTCGCTCGGCCTCGCGCCCGCGGTCGTGCACCAGGTGCTGCAGACGATCCGCGACCTCAACGCGCAGGGGCTCACCTGCGTGCTGGTCGAGCAGAACGTCGCGGTGTCGCTAAAGCTCGCGAGCCGCGCCTATGTGCTGGAGAACGGGCGCATCACGCTGTCAGGATCAGGCGCGGAGCTGCTTGCGGACGATCGGGTTCGCCAAGCGTATCTAGGTATGTAGGTACCGTTTTTTCCTGTAAATTACAGGAAAAACACAGGACGCCGGATCACCTCCGCATCAGCGCCGCCACCCGCAAGGTCAGCGGCGAATTCGGAAACGCGCGGCGCAAGGCGGACAGCGCCTCGGCGCCGGAGCCGGGACGCGTGCCCTGCAGATGCTCGGCCATCGCGCGTGCCAGATCCGCTTCGGTGCGCTTGGTCATCGCGAACGGCGCGAGCGTCATGTCGCCAAGCGGCTCCGCGTTGAGCGCGGGCGAACCTTCGAAAGCAAATTGCATGAATTTCCCCGAATGCCGGCGCGGCCCATGCTCGGGCAGCCCCATTAACGTGCCGTTAACGACGATGCGTGGAATCCGTTCCGATCGGAGCCGAACGACCGGCAGTGCGACCGGGAATCAAGCGGCGGCGGTCTCGCGCGCCTGGGCCACGGCCTCGGGATTTCGGCCGGCAAAATCGAGCAGCTCGGTCATCACCGCGTCGAGATGGCGCTGCATCGCGCCGACCGCCGCGTCGGCATCGTGGCGCTTGAGCGCCGCGACGATCGCCTCGTGCTCGCGGAAGGTCGAGACCTTGCGCTGCGGCGTGCACATGAACAGCCGCGCGCGGTCGAGGCTGCCGCGCGCGGTCTCGACCGCGTTCTTCACGCGCTCGAAGCCGAGGAAATCCATCAGCACTTCGTGCAGCTCGAGATCGAGCTGGTGGAAGCGCACGCTGTTCTCGTTCGGCAGCACCGCCTCCTGCTCGCGCAGATTCCGCTCCAGGGTCGCGAGCAGGGGCGCGTCGGCGCGCGGTGCGATCGCGCGCATCGCCTCCACTTCGAGTGCACGGCGGATGAACATCGCCTGGTGGCAATCGCCCATGTCGATGCGGGCGACGCGGGTGCCGCGTTGCGGCAGGATCTCGACGAAGCCTTCCGCCGCAAGCCGCCCGAGCGCCTCGGACACGGGAAAGCGCGAGACGCCGAGCTGCGCGCAGAGCGCCGCCTTGTCGATCGCGGTGCCCGGCGGCAGGTCGAGCCGCACGATCGCGTCACGGATCACGTCCTGCACGCGTTGCACCGTGCCGCCGCGGCCCTGACGCGGAAGGGGTGGAAGAAAGGCGTATGGACTCTTGCGTGTCACGGCCGGCATAGTAACATGTTAGTTCTAGGCTTGCCCACCATCAAACAGACTGCACCAAAGCCCCGCAAGAGGCTTGGCCAAATCGATCAACGGTGTTCGGGAGGAAGACCATGCCGCATTGGACGCGCCGCATCACGCTCGGCGCAACGTTACTCGTTGCCGCAGCCGGATTGTGCGGGCCTGCGTCGGCCCAGACCAAATTGAAATGGGCGCACGTCTACGAAGTGAACGAGCCCTATCACACCGAAGCGCTGTGGGCGGCGGAAGAAATCAAGAAGCGCACCAACGGCAAATACGAGATCGGCGTCTTCCCGGCCTCGCAGTTGGGCAACGAGAACCAGATCAACGAAGGGCTCGGGCTCGGCACGGTGGACATCATCTATACCGGCGTCGCGTTCGCCGGCTCGATCCACAAGCCGATCGCGATCACCAACGCACCGTTCGTGCTGCGCGACTTCGATCACTTCATGGCCTATCGGGCGAGCCCGCTGTTCCGCCAGATCGCCAAGGGTTACGAGGACAAGACCAAGCACAAGGTGATCACGCTGACCTATTACGGCCAGCGCATGGTCACGGCGAACAAGGCGATCAACAAGCCGGAAGACATGAAGGGCATGAAGCTGCGCGTGCCGCCGGCGCCGCTGTTCCTGATGTTCACCAAGTCGGTCGGCGCCAATGCGACCCCGATCGCGTTCGCCGAGGTGTACCTCGCGCTGCAGCAGGGTACGGTGGACGGTCAGGAGAACCCGCTGCCGACCATCATGGCGAAGAAGTTCTACGAGGTGCAGTCGCACATCATCCTGAGCGGCCATATCACCGAGTCGCTGCTCAGCATCGTCGGCAGCCATGTCTGGCCGAAGCTCTCCGACGCCGAGAAGAAGATCTTCGAAGAGGTGCTCACCGAAGCGGCCAACAAGGCGACCAAGCAGATCCGCGATTCCGAGCAGAAGATGGCGGAAGAATTCCGCAAGCTTGGCAAGACCGTGATCGAGCCGGATCGCACCGCGTTCCGCGCCGCCGAGCTGCCGCTGCACAATGACGGCAGCGGCGGCTGGAGCAAGGCCGAGTACGACGCGCTGCAGGCGTTGAAATGACGGCTTGTCATCCCGGCCGAGCGCAGCGAGAGCCGGGATCCATGTAACGCGGTTCTGAGCGTATTGGACCGATGGGTCCCGGATAGCCGCCTGCGGCGGCTTCCGGGATGACAGCGGAGTGCGGGGCGGGGGACATCATGAGTACCGACAAGCCGGCGGACGAGAACGTCCACCTCATCGTCGCCGAAGACCAGGAGGTCATCGTCGAGCACCACCCGGAAGACTGGATCGCGTTCGCGATCTTCTGGGGGCTCGCGTTCATCGTCTTCCTGCAGTTCTTCACCCGCTACGTGCTCAACGACAGCCTCGCCTGGACCGAGGAGATCGCGCGCTACGGGTTGATGTGGATCGTGTTCATCGGCGGCGCGATGGTGACGCGGCGCAATACCCATATCGCGGTCGAGCTTCTCTCCAATGTGATGAAGCCGGGTCCGCTGCGCGCCGCGCTGCTCGCCGCCGTCGATTTCATCAAGCTCGGCTTCATCGGCCTGCTCGCGTGGCTCTCGTGGACGATCATCGAGCGCATGGAAATCCAGCGCATGACGGTGTTCGACCTGCCGATGAGCTACGTCTACTGGGGCGTCTGCTTCGGTTGCGTGCTCATGCTGATCCGCCAGGCGATCAACGTCTGGCGCAATGCGCAGCAAGGCTGGCGCAAGCCGGACGACATCACGCATCAAGTCGCGGCGGACTGAGGGCGCAATCATGGTCGTGATGGCGTTCATCTTCATCGCGGTGCTGCTCGCGGGCGTGCCGGTGTTCATCGCGCTCGCCGGCGCGTCGTTCATCTACACCCACTTCATCGCCGGCTATCCGGACTTCGTGATCCTGCATCGGATGGCCGGCGGCATCGACAGCTTCCCTCTGCTCGCGGTGCCGTTCTTCATCCTCGCCGGCAACCTGATGAACTCGGCCGGCATCACCAATCGCATCTACGACTTCGCGGTGGCGCTGGCCGGCTGGACGCGCGGCGGGCTCGCGCACGTGAACATCATCGGCTCGGTGATCTTCGCCGGCATGTCCGGCACCGCGATCGCGGACGCGGCCGGCCTCGGCACGATCGAGATCAAGGCGATGAAGGATCACGGTTACTCGACCGAATTTTCGGTCGGCGTCACCGCCGCGTCCTCGACGCTCGGACCGATCATCCCGCCGTCGCTGCCGTTCGTGATCTACGGCATGATGGGTAACGTCTCGATCGGCGCCCTGTTTCTCGGCGGCGTCATCCCCGGCGCGGTGATGACAATCTTCATGATGGCCTACGTCTATTACTCCGCGCGGAAATACAACATGGGGCGCGATCAGGCGTTCCGCTGGAAGGTGCTGGGCTTCACTTTCGTGGCGGCGCTGCCGGCGCTGCTGACGCCGGCGATCATTATCGGCGGCATGACGTTCGGCTGGTTCACGCCGACCGAAGCCGCGATCGCGGCCTGCGCCTGGGCGATGATCCTCGGTATCTTCCTCTATCGCACGCTCTCGCCGAAGCAGTTCTACAAGGTCACGATGGACACGATCGAGACCACCGCGGGTGTGCTGCTGATCGTCGCGGCGGCATCGCTGTTCGGCTGGGTGCTGACGACCACGCGCGTCACCGAATACGCGACCGACGCGCTGCTGTCGGTCACCGACAATCGCTACGTCATCCTGCTGCTCGCCAATATCGTGCTGCTGGTCGTCGGCTGCTTCCTCGAGCCGGTGGCGTCGATCAGCATCCTGGTGCCGGTGCTGATGCCGGTGATCCTCAAGGTCGGCATCGATCCGGTGCATTTCGGCGTCGTGATGACGCTGAACCTGATGATCGGTCTGCTGCACCCGCCGCTCGGCATGGTGCTGTTCGTGCTGTCGCGCATCGCCAAGCTGTCGCTCGAGCGCACCACCATGGCGATCCTGCCGTGGCTGATCCCGCTGCTGATGTCGCTGATCGCGATCACCCTGATCCCGGAGCTGACCCTGTGGCTGCCGCGGCTCGCCGGGCTGGTCAAATAGCGTCTCTAGGCCGGTTCAATTTGCTGGTGTAGGATTTTGCATCGTCGAACAACAACCAGGATCAAACGACGCAGGGAATGGCCATTCGGATGGGAGGATTCGATGCGCTCAGGACTGACCCGGCGAACTGCACTGAAGACCGCTGCACTCGCGACCACCGCACTCATCGCCGCACCCTATGTCCGCGGTGCTCACGCCGCCGGCAAGCTCTCGATCGGCTTCTGGGACCACTGGGTGCCGGGTGCCAACAACACCTGCACCGCGATCATCAATGAATGGGCGGCGAAGGAAAAGGTCGAGGTCTCGATCGACTACATCACGTCGCAGGGCAACAAGAACCTGTTGACGATCGCCGCCGAGGCGCAGTCGCGCAGCGGCCACGACATCCTCGCGTTCCCGACCTGGCAGCCGGCCGAATATGCCCGGCTGCTCGAGCCGGTCAGCGACGTGATGGAGCCCTTGATCAAGCAGAACGGTGCCGTGAACCAGACGGTCGAATACCTCGGCCGGTCGGGCGGACAATGGCTCGCGGTGCCGGCGACGCCGGGCAGCCAGATCAAGGGGCCGTGCTCCCGCATCGATCTGATGCAGAAGCTTGCCGGCATCGACGTCGTGGCGATGTACCCGGCCGGCAGCCCGCCGAAGGCCGAGAGCTGGACGCTCGACGCGTTCCTCAAGGCCGCAGAGGCCTGCCACAAGGGCGGCTTCCCGTTCGGAATCGGTCTCGGCTCGACGGAAGACAATGTCGATACCGCCGGCGCGATCTTCCAGTCGTTCGGCGCGGCCCTGGTCGACGCCAAGGGCAACATCACGGTCAAATCCGACCCGGTGCGTCAGGCGCTCGACTATTACCGGCGGCTGGCGCAGTTCCTGCCGCCCGACGCTCCGGCCTGGGACAACGCGTCGAACAACAAGTTTCTGGTCGCCGGCAAGGGCTCGCTGATCATGAATCCGCCGAGCGCCTGGGCGGTCGCCAAGCGCGATGCGCCGAAGGTGGCCGAGCAGTGCTGGACGCACGGCATGGCAGCCGGACCGAAGGGACGCTTCGCACCGTTCCTGCCGTACTTCTGGGGCATCTGGAACTTCGGCAAGAACAAGACCGCGGCCAAGAACCTGCTCGCTCATCTGTCGCTTGCGAAGTCGATCGAGCGGCTGGTGGCCGCGAGCCAGGGCTTCGACCTGCCCTCGTTCGCCAACTTCACGACGCTTGCGACCTGGGCCGAGGAGGGGCCGCCGAAAGGCACGCTCTATCACTACCCGAATCCGCACAACCACCAGATCCTGTCGGTCGCCGGCGCGCCGGCGCCGCCCAAGATCGCGGTGCAGATCTACACTCAGGCGATCATGACCAAGATCGTCGTGCGGCACATGCAGGGCGAGCCGATGGAAAAGACGCTCGGCTGGGCGGAGAGCGAGGTCGAAGGCTTCATGCGCACCTGAAACCCGCGTCGGATTGTCCAGGCGACAAATCGCCAGTGCCGAGG
Source organism: Xanthobacteraceae bacterium (assembly GCA_035277225.1). Lineage (GTDB taxonomy): Bacteria > Pseudomonadota > Alphaproteobacteria > Rhizobiales > Xanthobacteraceae > PALSA-894. Next base: position 4,044 of record DATEKY010000451.1, on the reverse strand, counting down.
CGCGCGTTTCCACGCTGGTCTCATGCCGCAAGCTCCCCACGGAACCGCGCGCCCGGGGAGTTGGCGGCTAGTGTCCCGATTCGGAAGTTCGCATCATTCCGCGGCACCCTCGTTTGCGAACTTCGGAATCGAAGGACACCGGCAACTTATTGACCTAGTGTGGCTTGGTTCAGAAGTCCGTATGACGGACTCGCGGCGAGAGTGATGCGGACTTCTGAACCGCCACACTAGGCCGCCGTAACATGTTGGTGTAAGGTTTTGCATCGTCGAACAACAAAACAACCGCGACGGTAAGAAGAGGCTACTCCAAGGGAGAGAAACTCGATGCGCTCAGGAATGACACGGCGTACCGCGATCAAGACGGCGGCGCTCGCCACCACGGCAGTCCTCGCCGCCCCTTATGTCCGCGGCGCCTACGCCGCAGGCAAGCTTTCGATCGGCTTCTGGGATCACTGGGTCCCGGGCGCGAATACCACCTGCACGGCGCTCATCGACGAATGGGCGGCGAAGGAAAAGGTCGAGATGCAGATCGACTACATTCCTTCGCAGGGCTTCAAGAACCTGCTGACGATCGCAGCCGAGGCGCAGGCGAGATCCGGTCACGACATCCTGGCGATGCCGACCTGGTGGCCGCAGGATCAGGCGAAGAACCTCGAGCCGGTCGACGACATCATGGAGGCGCTGATCAAGCAGAACGGCGCCGTGAACGACACGGTCAAGTATCTCGGGCGCGCCAATAATCGCTGGCTCGCGGTGCCGGCGACGATCGGCAGCCAGATCAAGGGACCGTGCTCGCGCATCGATCTGATGAAGCAGCATGCCGGGATCGACGTGCAGGCGCTTTATCCGGTCGGGGCCGCGCCGAAGGCTGACAGCTGGACGACGGACGCCTATCTCAAGGCGGCCGAGGCCTGCCAGAAGGCCGGCGTCGCGTTCGGGGTCGGCCTCGGCCAGACCTCCGACTCGGTCGATACCGCGGGCGCGTTCTTCCAGTCGTTCGGCGCCGAACTGGTCGACGCCAAGGGCAACGTCAAGGTGAAGAGCGACCCGGTGCGCCAGGCGCTCGAGTATTGCGTCAAGGTGGCGAAGTTCTATCCACCCGATGCGCCGGCCTGGGACGATGCCTCGAACAACAAGTGGCTGGTGTCGGGCAAGGGCGCGCTGATCATGAATCCGCCGAGCGCCTGGGCTGTCGCCAAGCGCGACGCTCCGCAAGTCGCGGAGAAGTGCTGGACGCACGGCATGCCGATCGGGCCGAAGGGACGCTACGCGCCGTTCCTGCCGTACTTCTGGGCGATCTGGAATTTCGCCAAGAACAAGCCGGCGGCCAAGAGCCTGCTGGTGCATCTCTCGCAGCCGGCTGCGGTCGAGAAGCTGGTGGCGGCGAGCGGCGGCTACGATCTGCCGTCGTTCGAAAAGCTCACCACGCTCAAGACCTGGGCGGAGGAAGGACCGCCCAAGGGGACGCTCTACCACTACCCGAATCCGCACAACCACCAGACCCTGTCGGTGGCGGCGGCCCCGGCCCCGCCCAAGATCGCGCAGCAGATCTATACCCAGGCGATCCAGACCAAGATGATCGTGCGTCATCTGCAGGGCGAGGCAATGGAAAAGACGCTTGCCTGGGCGGAGAGCGAGGTCGAAGGCTTCATGCGGACCTGAAGGTCGCGCAGGCGCAATCCCGCGGGCGCGCAGCGATGCGCGCCCGCCACCATCAAGCAAGCGGGGCGACAGAGCAGGAGCTTAGCCTGCCGAGCCTTGTCATGAGGGGACGCGATGGTCGATGCAGTCATTGGTGACGCCCGGACGCTGACTCGGGCGCGCAGGAAATCCGGTATTCGCCGGGTCATGGAACGCAAGTCGACCAAAGCGTTTCTGATGGCGCTGCCGCTGATCCTGCTGATCGCACTTCTGGTGCTCTATCCGGCTCTCTATTCGCTGCATCTGGCGACGCTGAACAAGTCGATGGAGCGCTTCGTCGGCCTCGGCAACTTCACCTTCCTGTTCAAGCGCGAAACCTTCTGGATGGTGGTGCAGCAGTCCTGCATCTTCGCCATCACGGCCGTTGTCTTCAAAGCCATCATCGGCTTCATCGTCGCGCATTTCGTCCACAACATCCCGGCCAAGGGGCAGCGCAAGTGGCGCGGGATGCTGCTGGTGCCGTGGGTGATCCCGCCGGCCATGAGCACGCTCGCATGGCTTTGGCTGTTCGATCCGTCCTACAGCGCGTTCAACTGGATCCTGGCGCATTTCGGCATCGGGCCGGTGCCGTGGACCGGCGACGCGTACTGGGCGCGCTTCTCGGTCATCCTGGTGAATATCTGGATCGGCGCGCCGTTCTTCATGATCATGTACCTGGCGGCGCTCAAATCCGTGCCGGACCAGCTCTACGAGGCGGCCGCGATCGACGGCGCCAACTGGTGGCAGCGCATCTGGTTCGTGACCCTACCGATGATGCGCAACATCATCGCGATCACGGCGCTGTTCTCGTTGATCGTGACGTTCGCCAACTTCGATATCGTGCGCATCCTCACCCAGGGCGGTCCGATCGACAAGACGCACGTGTTCGCCACCTGGGCCTTCTGGATGGGCATTCAGGGCGGCGACATTCCGCTCGGCGCCAGCGTGTCGCTGTTCATGGTGCCGATCCTCGCGTTCGCCGCCGTGTTCATCCTGCGCGACATCAATCGGCGGGGGAATGAATCATGAGCGCGGTCACCGCGGACGCCGTCGACCGCACTGCACGGCGGGCGAAATACGGCAGCATCAGCCGCGACCGGCGCTGGGCGCTGCGCTGGTCGTATTTCTTCCTGGTGCTGTTCGCGATCTTCTTCCTGATGCCGCCGATCTACATGTTCGTCACCTCGCTGAAGACCAGCGCGGAGATTTCGGCGGAGACCAATCCCTGGTGGGTCTATCACCCGACGCTGTCCAACTACATCGAGTTGCTCACGCAGCCGCAATTCCTGACCTACTTCCGCAACTCGGCGATCGTGTCGGTGATCGTGGTCGGGATCACCATGCTGATCAGCGTTCCGGCCGCCTTCGCGCTCTCGCGCATGAAGTTCTGGGGCTCGGCCACGCTCGCGACCGGCGTGTTCCTGACCTACCTGATCCCCGAGACGCTGCTGTTCCTGCCGCTGTTCAAGATGTTCGCCACCTTCAACGAATGGACCGGCATCGAGCTGATCAATCGCTGGTGGGTGCTGCTGTTCCTCTATCCGACGCTGACCGTGCCGTTCGCCACCTGGATCATGATCGGGTACTTCGCCTCGATCCCGAAGGAGCTCGACGAGGCGGCGCTGATGGACGGGGCGAACTACCGGCAGATCCTGACGCGCGTGTTCATTCCGGTGGCGCTGCCGGGGCTGATCGCCGCGACGATCTTCGCCTTCACGGTGAGCTGGGCGCAGTTCCTCTATCCGCTGGCGTTCACGACGTCGCAGGATCAACTCGTGCTCCCGGTCGGCATCATCACCTCGCTGATCAAGGGCGACGTGTTCAACTGGGGCCAGATCATGACCGGCGCGCTGCTCGGCGCAGCGCCCCCGCTGATCATCTACGCCTTCCTGATGGACTATTACATCGCGGGTCTCACCGCCGGCGCGACGAAGGGTTGAGAATGGCACAGGTCACGCTTCGCAAGGTCGTCAAGCGTTATGATGAGGTCGAGGCGGTCAGCGCGATCGACCTCGACATCGCCGACAAGGAATTCGTCGTGCTGGTCGGCCCGTCGGGCTGCGGCAAGTCGACGACCTTGCGCATGATCGCGGGTCTCGAAGAGATCACCGGCGGCGAGATCGCGGTCGACGGCGACGTGGTCAACGACGTGCCGCCGAAAGACCGCGACATGGCGATGGTGTTCCAGAACTACGCGCTCTATCCGCACATGACCGTGTACCAGAACATGTCGTTCGGGCTGCGGCTGAAGCACTTTCCCAAGCCCGAGATCGAGAAGCGGGTGCAGGAGGCCGCGCGCATCCTCGACATCAAGGAACTGCTCGACCGCAAGCCGCGCCAGCTCTCCGGCGGCCAGCGCCAGCG
>DATEKY010000450.1:0-6136 GCA_035277225.1 Xanthobacteraceae bacterium | reverse complement strand
GGACCGCCGCCTCGCTGATCGCCGGCGCGTTCGCGGCAGCGCTCGCCGCGATGGAAGGCGGGCGCGAACGCGACGATTGACTTCATCGTCCGGAAACAAAAGCCCCGGGCTCGGCCCGGGGTTTTTGCTTGCACGCTGATTCACGCAGGAAGGAGCCGCGGCCTTTCGGCGCGGCTCCCTCAGTCGTCAGCGTTGTGTCGGCGCGTCAGCGCCAGAACAGCGCGAGCAGGATGATGATGGGCAGCGGAATGCCCAACAGCCATAACAGTGCTCCTCGACCGAAACCCATGATCTTCCTCCAGTCTCTGGTGTCGACATATCAACGCGAGGGGTTGGGCTGAGGTTCCGTGCCGTGAACCGGATGGAACGCGTCGCCCCGGATGAAACTCGCCGCTTGCGAGCGTGATCGCGGCAGGAACGCATCTCTCCCGAATTGCGTTTTCGTCTGCTGGGATAAGTCTGAGCCCCCGGCCGGAACGGCCCCGTGTTGCGCCTCCCACACGGGCGCATCCGGGGCCGTTCGTATTTTTCGCTGGCGCGATCACGTCCCTTGTCCACACGCAAACAACCGTGCGTCGCGCCCGGTTGACTTCGCGGCCAAACATCCGTATTAAACCGAAAGGTTATTTAACCGAATGGTTCCATATGCCGACCGACCGCCTCAGCAACACCTTCTCGGCGCTGGCCGATCCGACGCGGCGCGCGATCCTGGCGCGGCTCGCGCTCGGCGAGACCTCGGTGACCGAACTGGCCGAACCGTTCCGCATGAGCATGCCGGCGGTGTCGAAGCATCTGAAGGTGCTGGAGCGCGCCGGGCTGATCACGCGCGGCCGCGAGGCGCAGTGGCGGCCGTGCCGCATCGAGGCGCAGGCGCTCAAGCCGGTCGACGAGTGGCTGGAGAACTACCGCCGCCTCTGGGAGGAGCGCTTCGATCGCCTCGAAATCTACCTGCGCGAGTTGCAGGCCAGGGACGACACGAAGCTCGCCGGCAAGAAGATCAGGGAGAAGCGCCGTGCCCGCAAGAAATAGCGTTGCCAGCCGCTCGCTCACGCTGGAGCGCGTGTTCGACGCGCCGGTCGATCTGGTCTGGCGCTGCTGGACCGAGCAGGACCACCTCGCGAAATGGTCCGCGCCGCGCGGCTATACGATTGCAGAAGGTGAGGGCGACGTGCGCCCGGGCGGCAAATGGCGCTGCTGCATGATGGCGCCGGACGGCACCGCGCTCTGGCTCGGCGGCGTCTACCGCGAGATCGTGCCGCACAAGCTGATCGTGATGACGCATGTGTGGGACGACGAGAATGGCAGGCCCGGCGTCGAGACCGCCGTGACGGTGCGCTTTGAGGATCTCGGCGGCAAGCGCACCAGGCTCATCCTCGAGCAGACCGGCTTCGACAGCGACGAGTCGCGCGACGGACATCGCGACGGCTGGAGCGAATGCCTCGACATCCTCGGCGAACATCTCGCCGCAATCCGGAGTGCGCAATGACTACCGATGTTGTTCAGGAGTTCGACTTCAGCCGCACCTTCGATGCGCCGCGCGAGCGCGTATGGCGCGCCTGGAGCGATCCCGTGGCATTGGCGCAGTGGTGGGGGCCGAAAGGCACCACCATGCGCGTGCTCAAGCACGACTTCCATCCCGGCGGAATGTTTCACTACACGATATCGTTCCAGCCGAGCCACGTGATGTACGCCCGCTTCATCTACCGCGAGATCGTGGCGCCCGAGCGCGTCGCATTCGTCATCTCGTTCTCGGACGCGGAAGGCGGCATCACGCGCGCTCCATTTCCGCAGCTCGAAGGCAAGTGGCCGCTGGAAGTGCTCAACACCGTGACGTTCACCGAGCAGGGCGGTCGCACGACCGTCGCGCTGCGCGGCCGCCCGATCAACGCCACCGAGGAGGAGCGCGCGATGTTCGCCGCCAACGCCGCCTCGATGCGGCAGGGCTTCGGCGGGGCCTTCGACAAGCTCGCCGACGTCCTGGCGAAGGCCTGAAACAGCGTGGAGGCCGCAATGAATTCGCCCGTGCTGGCGCCGACCGAGCGCGCCCTCGTCATCACGCGCGTGTTCGACGCGCCGCGCGAGCTCGTCTGGACCGCGTGGACCGATCGGGAGCATGCCAGGCACTGGTGGGGGCCGCGTCATCATCCCTCGACCCATGTCGAGATCGACGCGCGCGTCGGGGGCAAATGGCGCATCCGCCTCACCGGCGTCCCCGACGGACGCGAACTGTGGCACGGCGGCGTGTTCCGCGAAGTGGTGAAGCCCGAGCGGCTCGTCTTCACCTTCAAGTGGGACGAGGAGGGCGAGCGCGGCGAGGAGAACCTCGTCAGCATCACGTTCGCCGAGGAAGGCGGCAAGGACGGCAAGAAGACCCGCATGACCTTCCGCCAGACGCCGTTCGTCTCGGTGGAGGAGCGCGACGGCCACACCGAAGGCTGGACCAGCTCCTTCGACCGCCTCGAGGAAGCTCTGGCCGCGATGCAAGGGCGCGCGTGATGGATTTCTTCAGGACGTAACGGTCAACTCCGAAACGAAAGAGAACAGCGATGCAGAAAGTCACTCCGTTCCTGTGGTTCGACGGCACCGCCGGGGAGGCGATGACGTTCTACGTCTCGGTGTTCAAGAACGCGAAGATCATCGAGGAGCGGCGGCAGGGCGACGACGGTCCGGTGATGTCCGGCACCTTCGAGATCGACGGACAGCGCTTTCACGCCTTCAACGGCGGGCCGATGTTCAAGTTTTCTGAAGCCATCTCGCTGTTCGTGAATTGCGAAACCCAGGACGAGGTGGACGAGTTGTGGGACAAGCTGTCCGCCGGCGGCACGCCGCAGCGTTGCGGCTGGCTCAAGGACAGGTTCGGCCTCTCCTGGCAGATCATCCCGTCGGTGCTCGGCAAGCGGCTGCAGGACACCGACCCGGCCAAGGCGCAGCGCGTCGTGCAGGCGATGATGGGGATGGTCAAGATCGACATCGCGGGCATCGAGCGCGCTTACGCCGGATAGGGGCACAGTTCAATCGCAACCGCGCGAAAGGAAAAACGATGCAGAACAGGATCGTCTCGTACGAGGATTGGCTCATCGCGCGCAAGGCGCACCTGAAGAACGAGAAGGCGCTGACGCGCATGCGCGATCTCGTCTCCGCCGAGCGGCGCAAGCTGCCCTGGGTGAGGGTGACGAAGACCTACGTGTTCGACACCGCGGATGGACAGAAGACGCTCGCCGACCTGTTCGGCGGCAACAGCCAGCTGATCGTGCATCACTTCATGTGGCGGCACGACCTCGACTCCGGCTGTCCGAGCTGCTCGCTCGAAGCCGATCACGCCGAGGGCGCGCTGGTGCACCTGATCAATCACGATGTGAGCTATGTGCACGTCGCGCGCGCGCCGATCGGCAAGCTGCTCGCCTATGGCCGGCGCCTCGGCTGGAAGGCCCCCTGGGCCTCGTCACTGAACAACGATTTCAACTTCGATTATCACGTGTCCTTCACCAGGGGCGAGCTCGCGAGCGGCTCGATCTATTACAATTTCGAGGACAGCGCGGACGCCGCGAGCCACGAGAGCGACGAGTTGCCGGGGCTGAGCGTGTTCTACAAGGACGAGGACGGCGCCGTGTACCACACCTATTCGTCCTACGCGCGCGGCAACGAGGAAGTGATCGGCGCCTTCATCTATCTCGATCTGACGCCGAAGGGACGCAACGAAGGCGAAATCATGGATTGGGTGAAGCGCAACGACGAGTACGACAAATCACCGCAGTCCTGTTGTCATTCGCCAGCGGATAAATCAAACAGCGCGCAACGCGCGTGACGCGCACAACACCCAAGGAGAAACGCAATGGCTTACGTTGACGGCTTCGTCGTTCCGGTCCCGACCAAGAATCTGAAGGCCTACCTCGCGATGGCGAAGAAGGCGTCCAGGGTGTGGAAGGATTACGGCGCGCTCGATTACAAGGAGTGCGTTGCCGACGACGTGAAGGTCGGGAAGTGGACCTCGTTTCCGCGCAGCGTGAAGATGAAGAAGAACGAGACCGTGGTGTTCTCCTACATCGTCTACAAGTCGCGCGCCGCGCGCGACAAGTGCCTCGCCCAGGTGATGAAGGACAAGCGCCTCGCCGCCATGATGGACCCGAAGAAGATGCCGTTCGACGCCAAGCGCATGATCTACGGCGGCTTCAAGGTGAGCGTGGACGCGTAGCCGCGCGCGCCAAGCGGCGGTAGGCTCGGCGCGCTTATCCAGGGAGGCGCGCCATGAAGACCGCAGTCGTCACCGGCGGCAATTCCGGCATCGGCTTCGAAACCGCGCGCGAACTCGCGCGGCGCGGCTGGCGCGTGATCATCACCGGCCGCGACGAGGCGAAGCTGCGCGCCGCGGCCGAGGCGATCGGACCTGCCGCCTCCGTGCAGGTCGCCGACTTCGCCTCGTTCGCCGACGTGCGTGCGCTCGGCGCGGCGCTGAACCGGGAGCCGCGCATCGACGTGCTGATCAACAATGTCGGCGTGTCGCTGTCACGCCAGCAGATGAGCCGGGACGGAAACGACATGATGCTGCAGGTCAACCATCTCTCGTCGTTCCTGCTGACCAACCTGCTGCTCGCCAAATTGAAGGCGAGCGCGCCCGCGCGCATCGTCAACGTCTCGTCGCGCATGCACCGCAACGCGCGCGACTTCGGCTTCGACGACTTCCAGTTCGCGCGCTCCTACTGGGTCGGCAAGGCCTATGCGCGCACCAAGCTCTACAATGTGCTGTTCACGCGCGAGCTGGCGCGCCGCCTCGCCGGCTCGGGGGTGACGGCGAATGCGCTGCATCCGGGGATGATCCAGACCGAGATCGGCAGGGGCGGCGACCTGCGTGGCATCGCGGCCCTGGTCTGGCCGCTGCTGCAGCGCTGGAAAGGCCGGCCGATCGAGGAAGCGTCGCGCATGCCGGTTCAACTCGCGACCGCACCGGAGCTCGAAGGCGTGACCGGCAAGTATTTCACCACGGGCCGCGCCGCCGAGCCGAGTGCGCTGGCGCAGGACGATGCGGCGGCAAAGCGGCTGTGGGAGATGAGTGAGCGGTTGGTTGCGTTGTAGCCCGGATGAAGCGAAGCGAAATCCGGGAAGCTCCCGCATTCCGCTGCGCTCCATGTGGGCTACGGCCGACCACGAATGAGGTGACAATGAAATCCGTGACTCCCTTCCTGATGTTCGAAGGCAATGCCGAAGCGGCGATGAATCTCTACGTGTCGGTCTTCCCCGGCGCTGCGATCCGCGAGATCACCCGCTTCGGTGCGGGCGAGCAGGGCCGGGAGGGCTCGATCAAGGGCGCCTTCGTGTCGATCGCCGGGCAGACCATCCGTTTCTTCGACAGTCCGGTGAAGCATGCCTTCACCTTCACGCCGGCGTCCTCGCTGTTCGTCGAATGCGAGAGCGAGGAGGAGATCGACCGGATCGCTGCGGTGCTCGGCGAGGGCGGCGCGATCCTGATGCCGCTTGCGAATTACGGCTTCAGCCGCAGGTTCACCTGGCTCAACGACCGCTTCGGCGTGTCGTGGCAGCTGAACCTGCAATAGCTGCGCCCTGCGCCGCGCCGTCCTCAAAGCAAGCTCACATATCGCGGGTATTCCATGTCGCTCACGCTGCACTTCCATCCGCTCTCCTCGTTCTGCCACAAGGCGCTGATCGCGCTGTACGAGAACGGCACGCCGTTCACGCCGAACATCGTCAACCTGATGGACGACGGCGAGCGCACGGCGCTGCGCAAGCTCTGGCCGATCGGAAAATTTCCCGTGCTGCGCGACGATGCGCGCGGCGAGACCGTCCCGGAGTCGAGCGTCATCATCGAATACCTCGATCAGCACTATCCCGGCACGACGCGGTTCATTCCGGCGGACCGCGAGCAGATGCGCGAAACGCGGCTGCGCGACCGCTTCTTCGATCTTTATCTCCATCTGCCGATGCAGCGGATCGTCGGCGAGCGGTTGCGCCCCGCGGACAAGAAAGACCCGCACGGTCTCGCGGAGGCGCGCACCACCGCCGATACCGCGCTCGGCATGGTCGAGCAGCAGATGGCCGCCGGCCTCTGGGCGATGGGCGATACGTTCACGATCGCCGACTGCGCGGCGGCGCCGCCGCTGTTCTATCTCGACAAGATCGCGCC
>DATEKY010000449.1:0-3714 GCA_035277225.1 Xanthobacteraceae bacterium | reverse complement strand
TACACCGCCTTGAAACCTGCGCCGCGGCGATCGTGCACCAGCGCGGCGACGCGGCGCGCCGGAAGCTCGGCGAGCTCGGCCAGCGCCTGCTCGAAGAAGTCGATGTTGCCCGAGAGCAGCGAACGCAGCACCAGTCCGGCGTTGAGCTGCCCGCTCGCGCGCAGATGGCCGACCAGCGGCGAGACCTGCGCCGGCTCGACACTGGCGGCGAGCGTCACGGTCGCCTTCTCGCAGGCTTCCTGCGCGATGCGCTGCGCCCTGCCCTCGTCGAGCCAGTTGCACGCGACCGCAAAGCCCGCGAGTGTCTCCGACACCTTGATGATCAGCGCGTGGCGCGTCGCGGCCGGAAGATCGGCGAAGGAGAGCAGCGACTCGCGGATCGCCGCGAGATGGCCGAAGCGCTCAACGATACGGTCGAGCGAGAACAGCGCGATGTCGGCGCCGGGGTTCTCGATCAGCGTCAGGCAGGCTTCCGGCGAGCCGACCTCGGCGAGCGCGGCGGCGACCGAACGCGGCAGGTAGGCGCGGCGCGCGACCGCGGACTGCGTCTCGGCATCCCCGGTCGCGATCGCATCGACCAGATCCGAATCGAGCAGACTCGGCGCGCGTTCCAGCACGATCGCCGCGATGTGCGGCATGTCGTTGATCAGCGCATGCATCACGGCGGCCGGCGCCTGCGCGCAAGATCCGAGCGCCTCGGCGAGCGCGCGCCGCACCAGCGGCGAGGGATCGTCGAGCAGCATGATCATCGCGCCTTCGGCGGCGATGCGGTCGTCGTCACTGAGGTCCGAGTAGAGATAGGCGCGGGCGAGCGCCGAGGTCGCTTCGGCGCGGTCCGCGGCTTCCGCGGTGCGCACCCATTGCAGGAAATGCCGTACGATCATGACGCTACCACTGACGACTCCGGCAATACGGGCCGGCACGGCACGCAGTCTAGGCGGTTCCGCTTAACAAACGGTTCACCATAAGCGTTTGGGATTCTTGCTGAATTCTTAAAGAGGGCCAGAGCCCAGAAGCGACTGCGGCGCTAGGCGGGGCGACGGACAGTCGGGCGCAGGAACTGGAACAGGTCGAGCGGCGCGTTAACGTTTGCCTTGCCCGAGGCCGCGCTCTCGGCCGCCGGAGCCACCGCGTTCGGCGTCTCGACCGCCGTGATGCGGCGACCCCATAGCTCGCGCACCACCGGCCCGACCGGACCCTGCTCCGGCGGCTGATAGAGCGACTCGAACAACGGCTGCGGACGGCCGACCACCGCCTGGGTCTCGGCCACCAGCGGCACCGGACTCGAAGGCACCGGCGCGGATGCGGTCGCGGCATTGATCGCGGTCACCGCCGCAGTGGCGGAGACCGGCGCGACCGCCGTCGCATTGCCGGGCGCCGCCGGAACGTCGCGCGCGAAGGCAAGCGGCGCGACCGGCTTCACCGCCGCTGCGGTCGCGGCTTTCGCCGCAGGAGTGACGCCGGCAAAGCGTGTCGGGCCGATCCCATCGTGCCGCGCGACCAGCCCGGCGTAAACCTGCTTGAGGCTGCGCGCCCCGCCCTGCTTGTCGTAGAAGATCGAGGCATTCGCCTGCGCGGCGCGCGGAAAATAGTTCGCCGCCTTCGCGTCGGGCCGCGCCTCGGCGGCCTTGATGAAGCGCGCGGCGCCGGACGCACCGAGGAAGTGCGCCATGTAGAGTTCGCCGTCGGTCGGCTTGCGTCCGAGACGATCGTTCAGCACCTTGGCATTGGAGTTGGCGAAAGCGCCGGCCATCACCGCGTTCGCGGTCGGTTCCTTGCGCAGCGCCATGATCTCGCGCCGCATCGCCGGATCGTCGACGACGAACTTGCCCTGTGGCGTGCGGGTGATCGCGTCGGCATATTTGCCGTAGCCGAGCGCCTTGCCCGACTGCTTGATCGTGCCGAGCCAGGTCTGGTCGATGAACTGGAACAGGCCGGTGGCCGACGAGGTCTTCGCCTTGGCGTTGGGATTGAGGTTGGACTCGCGGATCGCGGTGTTGAGCAGATACTCGAAGCCCGCGCCGGTGGCGCGGGCCGCATCGCGGATCGCACCGGTGACGCGGGTCGCAATATCGGTGGTCGCGCCACTGATACGGGCCGCAATGTCGATCGGTGCATCCATGGGCGCGCCTTGGGCGGTAACACTCCCCGCCGCCTTGCACCATCGGGGCTTATGGTTAATGACGGGTTAAGTTGGAACCGCAGCCGGCCCATTCGGTTCCGGCGCAGGAGGAATAAATGAGCGAGATGACAACCACGCGAAGCCCGCGCGGGGGCATGTATTACGAGCAATTCGAGGTCGGGAAGCTCTACCGGCACACGCTGCGCCGCACCGTGACGCAGATGGACAACATGCTGTTTTCCAACATGACGCTCAACCCGCAGCCGCTGCACATCGACCGCGACTTCTGCGAGAAGGAGACGCAGTGGGGCCAGCCGCTGATGAACTCGCTGTTCACGCTCGGCCTGATGGTCGGCATCCAGGTGAGCGACATGACCTGCGGCACCACCATCGCCAACCTCGGCATGACCGACGTGAAATTCCCCCACCCGCTGTTCGAGGGCGACACGATCCACTGCACCAGCGAGGTGCTGGCCAAGCGCGAGTCGAAGTCGCGCCCCGGCGCCGGCATCGTCGACCTGCACATCTGCGCCTATAACCAGAACGACAAGCTGGTCGCCGAGTGCAAGCGGCAGGCGTTCATGCTGATGCGGCCGGCATGACGCGGTCCTTCCTCTTCGTTCCCGCCGACAGCGAGAAGAAGCTCACCAAGGGCTTTGAAAGCGGCGCCGACGCCGTGATCCTCGACCTGGAGGACTCGGTCTCGGCAGAACGCAAACCCGCCGCGCGCGAAATGGCGCTGGCGTTTCTGCAAGCGCACGCGCCGCGCACGGATCGTCCGCAACTCGTCGTGCGCGTCAACGCGCTCGACACCGGGCTGACCGACGCCGATCTCGACGGCGTGGTCGCCGGCAAGCCGGACATGATCCTGCTGCCGAAGGCCGAGGGCGGCCCGGCGGTGATCCATCTCGACGCCAAGCTGACCGCGCGCGAAGCGATCCACGGCGTGACCGACGGCGCGATCAAGATCCTGGCGCTGGCGACCGAGACCGCAACGTCATTGTTCGTCTGCGGCAGCTATCGCAATTCAAGTCCGCGCCTCACCGGCATCACCTGGGGTGCCGAGGACCTCTCGGCCGAGCTCGGCTCCGAAACCAACCGCGATGCGGCAGGCCGCTTCACCTCGCCCTACATGCTGGCGCGCAATCTCTCGCTCGCCGCCGCCGCTTCGGCGCGGGTGCAGGCGATCGACACCGTCTACGCGGATTTCCGCAACATGACGGGCTTGCGCGCGGAAGCCGAGGAAGCCCGCCGCGACGGTTTCACCGCCAAGATGGCGATCCACCCGGCGCAAGTTGCGATCATCAACGACGTGTTCACGCCGACCGCCGAAGCGATCGAGACCGCGCAGGCGGTGGTCGCGGCATTCGCGGCCGATCCGTCCGCCGGTGTCGTTGCGATTGGCGGCGTGATGTACGACCGCCCTCACCTCACGCGCGCGCAGCGCCTGCTGGCGCGGGTTAGGTAGCCGAACGAAAAAGGCCGGGCGCGACGCCCGGCCTGCAACTCCACTCCTCATCCTGAGGAGCCCGGCGAAGCCGGGCGTCTCGAAGGATGGCGGCAAGCTCAGTGCAAGCGCCCTCGCCCTTCGA
>DATEKY010000448.1:0-8617 GCA_035277225.1 Xanthobacteraceae bacterium | reverse complement strand
GCGCCAATACGTCGGCGAGCGCGGCATCGACTTCCGCATGCTCGACGAGGGCCGCCGCTTTGCCGAGATCGAGCGGCTCGGCGCGATGCTGATGCAGAAAGTGGGGGAGGTGGTGCCGGCGCTGCCGGTCTCTCTGGTCGCAACCGTCGTGCTCGGCGCCGCGAGGCCGCTCTCGGCGCTCGAATTGAAAGGCGAGGTCGCCGAGCTGATGGCGCGGCTGACCGCGCGCGGCGCGCACATCCATATCCCGCGCGCCGACCAGGACTACGCCGTCGAGGTCGGCCTGCGCATGCTGCTGCTGCGCCACTTCGTGCTGGAGGAGAACGGGCTTTACCGCGCCAACCCGGCCGAGGAGATTTTGCTGCGCTACTACGCCAACTCGATCGCGCATCTGACCCGTGATGCAGAAGCGCTGGCGGCGCCCGCGGCCGCTGAATAGAACATATCAAACAACGAGGAAGACCCATGCTCTCCGACGCCGACCGCAAGAAGGCCGCCGACATCCTGATGAACGCGGCGAAGACGCGCAAACAGGCGACGCAGCTCTCGGTCACGTTCCCCGGCATCGATTTCGAGGACGCCTACGCGATCTCGACCGAATGCGCCAAACGCCGCATGGCGGCGGGCGAGAAGCTGATAGGCCACAAGGTCGGGCTGACCTCGAAGGCGATGCAGGCCTCCTCGCAGATCGACGAGCCGGATTACGGCTACCTGTTCGAGTCGATGATCGTCGCCGACGGCGCCAAGGTGCCGCACGAGAACTACTGCGCGCCGCGCGTCGAGATCGAGCTCGCCTTCGTGCTCGGCAAGCCGCTGAAAGGTCCGGGCGTCGGGCTGACCGACGTGCTGCGCGCGACCGAATATGTCGTGCCCTCGATCGAGATCGTCGACGCCCGCATGGTCAATCCGCGCAAGATCTTCGACACCATCTCGGACAACGGCGCAGCCGCCGGCATCGTGGTCGGCGGCCGTCCGGTCGGCCCGATGGATATCGACCTGCGCTGGGTCGGCGGGCTGATGATGCGCAACTCGGAGATCGAGGAGACCGGGGTCGCTGCCGGCGTGCTCGGTCATCCGGCGATGGGCGTGGCGTGGCTCGCCAACAAGCTCGGCAGCCTCGGCACGCCGCTCGAAGCCGGGCACCTGGTGCTGGCCGGCTCGTTCACCCGCGTGGTGTGGGCGCAGAAGGGCGACACCATCCGCGCCGACTTCGGCGCGCTCGGGAGTATTTCCCTGCAGTTCGTGTGAGCGGCGGAAGACTTCCGTCGCCGGCAGGCTGTGCTCATCAAAATTGACGATTGCAAACCGAAATCGCAGGTCTGACAATCATGAGTTGCGGCTCGCGCTTTCCGCCGCGCGGGGTCGCGAGGCTGCGACTGAGGGAGGAGCCGGTGCGCAATGTTGCCCACACACGTCACAGTCTTCCGAACTCGCGAAAGCTGACCGTCATCGCACAGGACCCATCAGTCAAGACCGGCGGCAAGCGCGGCAAGATTCTGACGACCGAAATCGAGGTGCCCGCCGAGGAATTGCTTGCCGGCCCGTGCGGGTACCGGGTCAACGTCATCGACTTCGATTCATCGACCGGCACGCTGTACGAGCCGGCGCAATTCGAGCCGCTGAAGGACGGCAAGTTCAAGGACAAGTTCTTCCTCGCTCCCGATCGCAAGGCGCCGGCGCGACGCCCGAAGGGATATGACGAGAGCCTGCTGAACGATCCGCGCTTCCACGCCCAGAACGTCTATGCCATTGCGATGCGCACGCTGGCGCAATTCGAGTTTGCGCTCGGCCGCCGCTGCGCCTGGGGCTCGGACGGGCACCAGATCCACATCGCCCCGCACGCCTTCGCGGAGGCGAACGCATTCTACTCGCGCGAGGATCGCGGCATCTTCTTCGGCTATTTCGAGGCCAGCGACGGCAAGCCGGTCTACAGCTGCCTCGCGCACGACGTGGTCGCGCACGAAACCACCCACGCGCTGCTCGACGGGTTGCGCAGCCGCTACATGGAGCCCTCAACGCCCGATCAGGCCGCGTTCCACGAGGGCTTCGCCGACATCGTCGCGCTGTTGTCGGTCTTCTCGCTGCCCGACGTGGTCGGAACGCTGCTCGACATTAACGACCCGGGCGGCGGCCTGATCTCGGAGAGCGCGCTGACGGCGGACGCCCTCAAGAACTCGATCCTGTTCGGCCTCGCCGAGCAGATGGGCCATGAAATGTCGGCCGTTCGCGGCGACGCGCTGCGCCGCTCGATCACCATCGCGTCCGGCAAGGACTACATGTCGATCGAGAAATTTCCCGAGTTCGCCGAGCCGCACCGGCGCGGTGAACTGATCGTCGCCGCGGTGATGAACGCCTTTCTCGACGTCTGGCTTTCGCGGCTTGCCAAGATCGGTCCGGTCGCCGCGGGCAAGAAGGATCGCAGCATCGTGCGGCAGGAAGGGGCCCGCGCCGCGCGTCACCTCATGACCATGGCGATCCGCGCCATCGACTATTGCCCGCCGACGGACCTCACGTTCTCGGACTACCTCTCCGCGCTGCTGACGATCGACCGCGAAGTCGTCCCGGACGACATGGAGTACAACTACCGCCGGCACCTGCTGAAGAACTTCAAGGCCTATGGCATCGAGCCGGCGGGCGAGACCGACGTCGACGGGACATGGAAGCGTTGCGACGAGGAGCTGATCTACAGCCGCACCCACTTCGACTCGATGCTGCGTGACAGCGAAGAGGTGTTCCGCTTCCTGTGGGAGAACCGCGGTCCGCTCAAGATCGACAAGGACAGCTACGTCGAAGTGCAGTCCGTACGTCCGTCGATCCGCGTCGGCCCCGACGGTTTCGTCCTGCACGAAACGGTCGCCGAGTACATCCAGATCCTGACGCTGCAGGCGAACGAGTTGAAGCCGACGCTCGGCATCACGCCGCCGGAGGGCGTGAACCCGTACCGCCGGATCCGCATCTTCGGCGGGGGCGCGCTGGTGTTCGACGAATACGGCCAGCTCAAATACCAGATCGCCAACCGGATCGAGAACGCGAAGCGGCAGCAGGTGCGGCTCGACTACCTTGCTGACATCGGCTTCTTCGAACAGGAACCCGAACCCCGCCCGCCGTCAGGGCCGCAGTCGAAATTTGCCGAGCTGCATCGCATGCGCCTCATGAGCAAATAGGAGGTCGCCATGGCCAAGGCACCCAAAAGCGTGACCATCCGCACCTACCAAGTCGGGTTCGGCGATTGTTTCCTCCTGAGTTTCGACTACGGCTCGAGTTCGGAAAAACACGTGCTGATCGACTACGGCTCGACCGGATTCCCGAAGGGCGTGCCGAAGACGCGCATGATGGACATCGCGCAGGACATCAAGAAGCGCACCGGCGGCAAACTTCATGCCGTGGTCGCGACACACCGTCACC
The DNA here is from genome assembly GCA_035277225.1 of Xanthobacteraceae bacterium. Classification (GTDB taxonomy): domain Bacteria; phylum Pseudomonadota; class Alphaproteobacteria; order Rhizobiales; family Xanthobacteraceae; genus PALSA-894. Next base: position 5,212 of record DATEKY010000448.1, on the reverse strand, counting down.
GCGACCACATCTCGGGATTCGCCACCGCGAAGGGCGGCAAGGGAACCGGCGACGTGATCGCGTCGCTCAAGCCCGATGTCGTCGTGCAGCCCTGGACCGAGGATCCTGACCTCTCGACGACCGCGACCGGCCCGGGAGACAAGGGGGCGGCAAAGACGAAGGCCAAGGCCAAGAAGGCGAAGAAGAGCAAGAAGTCCCTCGTCGCGCCGGGCAAGCTCAAGATGTTCGGCGCGGCGACGCCAAATCACATTGCCGCACTGGCGCTTATGAACGAGTTCGCGCTCCGCTCGCTGTCGGCGCGCAACCTGCCGCGCGCCATGGCCGGCGAGATCCGGTTCCTCGGCGAGTCAAATCTCGCCAACGCGAGCGCGGTCAAGAACCTCATGAACATGGCGAAGAACTCGTACGTTTTCACGGGCGCGAAGTCGGGACTGGAGATGGTATTGCCGGGAGTGAAGATCGATGTCCTCGGGCCGCCGACCGTGAAGCAGACCGACACAATCAAGAAGCAGCGCGCTCGCGACCCGGACGAGTTCTGGCATTTCGCGCTCGCCTCGCTGGAGGCGGCCAACCGCGGCACGCCGGGCAGGGAAGGAATCCTGTTTCCGCGGCACGTCAAGGCGTCCGGGCATCGCTTCCCGGTCAACGCGCGCTGGCTGGTCTATCACGTCCGTACAATGCGCGCCGAGCAGCTCTTGCAGATCGTGCGCAATCTCGACAAGCAGATGAACAACACCAGCGTGATCCTGCTGATGCAGATCGGCAAGACCAAGCTGCTATTCCCGGGCGATGCGCAGCTCGAGAACTGGCAATTCGCGCTCGGACAGAAGAAATACGTCGACCTGTTAAAAAGCGTGAACCTGTACAAGGTCGGCCATCACGGCAGCCTGAACGCGACGCCGAAATCGCTCTGGAAGCTGTTCGAAAACAAGTCGTCGAAGAAGACCGCCAAGCGCCTGCTGTCGCTGATGTCCACGATGGAAGGAAAGCACGGCAGCACTCACAGCCACACCGAAGTGCCGCGCGAAACCCTGGTGCACGCGCTGGAGGAGAACTCGGAGTTCTTCACCACACAGGCGCTCAAGGGCAAGGTGTTCTTCCACGACACGACGATGCAGTTCTGAGCGCGATTTGCGGGCGCCGAAGACATCCGCGCCGACTTCGCTGCGCCCGGGAGTATTTCCCTGCAGTTCGTGTGATTGAGAGCGGCCGCGAGCCTGGCTCGCGACCGCGCTTGGCCCGACTCAGTTGAACAGGCCGTCACCGAAGGTGAAGCGACCCTCGTTCAGCCCGAAGGCGAGGTAATGCTCAAGCGGATCGACCTTCGCCGCCGCCACATCGGGATAGGCTGCGAGGTACTTGTCCGTGTCGAAGTTGGGCGATGGGTCGCGGCCTTCCTTCCAGCCGAACTGATGATAGTGCTGCAGCGGATTGACGCCGGCGGCCTTCACGTCCGGATTGGCCGCGAGGTAGCCGTTGGTGTCGAAGAACGCGTCGGGATTGCGGCCCTCTTTCCAGCCGAACGCTGCAAAGTGCGTATCCGCGTCCGCCTTTGCGTTCCACACATCGGGATTCTGGATGTAGTAGAACAGGTCGTCGACCAGCGTATTGCCGTCGTTGGTGTCGACCGTGCCGTCGGCGAACTTGTAGTGCTCGAAGTTGAGCAGCACGTCGCGGCCATCCGGACCGGCGAGAACGATGCCGTTGTTGGCGAAGCTGATCTTGGCGTCGGTGAGCTTGTAGTTCAGCACGACGGTGTCGTCGCCCGCGCCCCCGTTGAGCAGATCATTGCCGGCAGCACCGGTAACCGTGTCGTTGCCGGCAAGCGCATTGTAGGATTCCGCTTCGGCCGTGCCATTGAACGTGTCGTTCCCGCTCGTGCCGTTGACGGTCCGGTCGATCACCATCAATTGGAGCTGGCCCTTTTCGACGACTTCCGTGGATACGCCCGTCGTAAAGTGGGCCTGCGTGTCGAGCAGATAGACCCACTTGCCGGCCTGGTTGAACAGCGACGTGACGTCGATCACCCCGGAAGATTCTTCGTCCTGGTTGAACGAAGGGTTGATGCCGTTGAATCGTGCCGGATCGTGCTCGGCCAGTTGGGTCAGCGTGTCGGTGGCCGGGTTGTAGTCCCACACCTTGGCGAGACGGGCGTTGTTGCCGGGGTCCTCCTGAATGATGACATGGCCGTCGCTACCGACCGTCATGTTGTCCATCATCACCTGCCCCTCGGTGCCGTCGAGGAGCATCTTGATCGTGCCGCCAAGCAAGGGGTTCTTCGCATCGACGTAGTCGAGCGCCCAGAGCCGCGAAGGCGCGGTGATGGCGTCGGTGGTGACGAAGTAAAAGCGGTTCGGATTGGTCGGGTCCCACTGGCCGTCTTCCGGACGCAGGAACTCGGTCACGCCTTCCGCTTCGCTCTCCGCCTGAATCTGCGCGCCGGTCATCGCGGCGACGTTGCCGCCCGGTCCGATTTCCTGAAGCGTGAATGCCAGACCGGCGGCCGGGGCGGTCGTCGTCGTCAGTTCATCGACCAGCCCGGTCACCTTGATTCCGTAGAATTTGCCGTTGGTCAGGCCTGCCTTCTCGATGTCGTTGCCGGTCGACTGCTTGTCACCGACGTAGACATAGATTTGACCCAACGGGCTCGTGTCGTCAGTCATCATGACGACGGTCTTCGCGCCGGTGCCGGGATTGGCGAGCTGGTTCTCATAAGCCATGTTGCCGAGGCGTGGCAGCTCGAAGGCCTTGCCGGCGTCGGCGCCGGACGCGATGAACGCGAAAGCCCGCCCTTCGCTGCCGGACTCCTCGCCGGTCATGTAGATGCGGCTGGTCGTGCCAAGCCCGCTGGCGGAATCAAAATAGGCTGACGGTGCGGCGAGGTCTCCCGAACAGAAGCGGTTCCACGCCGTGGTCCCGGCCGTATAGATCGTGCCGGTGGCCAGATCGGTGGTGAAGACGTTGCTGGCGCTGGTTACCAGGTCGGTGGCTGAAAGAACCGTCAGCGAGTTGATGTCGATCACCAGCTTTTCGACGAAGGCCCCGATCGACCCGTGGGCGCGCACGCTGCCGAGAGTGTTGCCCACCTCGTGGTTCAGCAGCACCGTGATGGTGCCGTTGCCGTTGTCGAAGGCGCCTATGCCGTCGGGAATTCCAACGAACTTGTTCGTCGTGCCTGGCAGGCTGTCGCCCGAGGTGACGATGGAGGTGAAGGAGACACTGCTGGTGGTGGGTACAAGATACGGTGTTTGTGAACTCGACGGGCCGGTCGCCATGACGCCTCTCCTGATTGGCAATTCTTGCTGGCTGGGGCCCCACCTCTCGGCAATCGATGTGACGGACAAGCGACGAACAGATCACGTTTGGATGCGCGCGCGCGGAACCTGTGAAGAAATTCTTCTCGCGTTCCGCGCGGCCGCATGGTGCGGGCGCGGAAGGGCGACACCATCCCGACTTCGGCAAGCGCGGGAGTATCTTCTGCCGCTCGTGAGAGCGGCGTCCGTTCAGTCGAACAGGCCGTCGCCGAACGCGAACCGGCCTTCGTTGAGACCGAAAAAGAGATAGTGCTCGAGCGGGTCGACCTGCGCCGCCGCGACGTCCGGATACGCCGCAAGATATTTGTCGCCATCGAAGTTCGGCGACGGATCGCGACCTTCCTTCCAGCCGAACTCGTGATAGTGCTGCAGCGGATTGACCCCGGCGGCCGCGACGTCGGGATTGGCCGCCAGATAGCCCTTGGTATCGAAGAAGGCGTTCGGGTTGCGGCCCTCTTTCCAGCCGAATTCGGCGAAATGCTTGTCGGCGCCGGCGTGATCGTTCCAGACGTCCGGATTGGTGATGTAGTAGTAGAGATCATCGACCAGCGGATTGCCGTCGTTGGTATCGACCGTGCCGTCGGTGAACCGGTAGTGCTCGAAATTGAGCAACACATCGTGGCCGTCCGGGCCGGTGAACACGATGCCGTTGGCGAACCCGACCGTCGCTTGCGTGAGGTTGTGATTGAACACCGCCGTGTCGTCGCCCGCGCCGCCGTTGAGCAGATCGTTGCCGGGGCCGCCGCTGACGATGTCGTTGCCGGCGGCGCCATCGTAGGACTCGGCTTCCGCGGTGCCGTTGAACACGTCGTTTCCGCTTGTGCCGTTGAGCGTCCGATCGACGATCATCAATTGCAGCTGGCCGCCTTCGACGATCTCCGCGCTTCCGAACCCGTAATGCGCCTGCGTGGCGAGCAGGTAGACGAACTTGCCGGGCAGGTTGAACAGCGCGGTGACGTCGAGCACGCCGGATGATTCTTCGTTCTGCGTGAACGGCGGCGTGCCTCCGGAAAAGCGCGCGGGGTCGTGCTCGGCCAACTGAGTGAGCGTATCGGTGAGGGGGTTGTAATCCCACACCTTGGCGAGGCGGGCGTCGCCGCCCGGATCCTCCTGGATGATGACATGCCCGTCGATTCCGACCGTGATGTTGTCCATCATCACCTGGCCTTCGGAGCCGTCGAGCAGCATCTTGATCGTGCCGCCGGCCAGGGGATTTCTCGGGTCGGCAAAATCGAGCGCCCAGAGCCGCGACGGCGCCGCGAATGCGTCGGTGGTGACGAAATAGAAGCGGTTCGGATTGGTCGGGTCCCATGCGCCGTCTTCCGGGCGCAGGAATTCGGTGACGTTCTCCGCCTCGCTTTCGGCCTGGATCTGGGCGCCGCTCATCGCGGCGACGTTTCCGCCCGGGCCGATTTCGTCCAGCGTGAACGCGAGCCCGCCCGCCGGCACGGCGGTGCCGGTGGTCTCGTCGATCAGGCCCGAGACCTTGACGCCGTAGAACTTGCCGTTGGTGAGGCCGGCCTTCTCGATATCGTTGCCGGTTGCCTGCTTGTCGCCGACATAGATGTAGACTTGGCCGCGCGGGCTTGAATCGTCCATCATTGCCACGACGGTCTTCGAACCCGCGCCCGGATTGGCCACCATGTTCTCGAACGACAGGTTGCCGAGCCGCGGCAACTCGAACGCCTTGCCGGCATCGGTGCCGGTGACCACGAAGGCAAAGCCGCGTCCTTCGCTGCCGGCCTCCTCGCCGGTCAGGTAGATGCGGCTGGTCGTGCCGAGCCCGCTGACGGAATCGAAAAACGCCGACACGACCGCGAGGTCGGCCGAGCAGATGTGGTTGAACGCGGTGGTCCCGGGCGTATAGACCGTGCCGGTCGCGAGATCGGTGGTGAAGA
>DATEKY010000447.1:0-13717 GCA_035277225.1 Xanthobacteraceae bacterium | reverse complement strand
CGCGCACAAAGCACGGGAATGATGGCGGGCGGCGACGGCAAACGCGCTGTCGCTGGCGGACTGGCCCGTCATATTCCCGTGCTCGCCCGCCAGACGTTCGAGCAGCTGGGCGTTCATGAGGGCGTCTACATCGACGGCACGTTTGGCGCCGGCGGACATAGCAGCGCGATCCTGCAGGTCAGCGGCACGCGGGTCATCGGTATCGACCGCGACCGCGACGCGATCGCGGGCGGCTTTGCGCTGGTGGAATCCTCCGAAGGCCGGCTCGCGCTGGTCGAGGATCGCTTCTCCAATCTCGAACACGTCGCGCGCAGCCTCGGCCACGAAGCAGTCGACGGCATCCTGCTCGATCTTGGCGTCTCCTCGATGCAGCTCGATCAGGTCGCGCGCGGCTTCTCGTTCCGCAGCGACGGTCCGCTCGACATGCGCATGGGCGGCGATGGCCCGAGCGCGGCCGATCTGGTGAACGCGGCCTCCGAGCGCGACCTTTCCTTCATCATCAAGACGCTCGGCGAGGAGCGCTTCGCGCGCAACGTCGCGCGCGCGATCGTGCAGGCACGCGCCGAGCAGCCGGTCGCGACCACCGGTGCGCTCGCCGACATCGTTTCGCGCGTCGTGCGTAGCAAGCCGGGCGAGGTGCATCCGGCGACGCGCACGTTCCAGGCGCTGCGCATGTTCGTGAACGACGAACTGGGCGAGCTCGTCGCGGCGCTCGGCGCGGCCGAGCGCATGCTGAAGGCGGGCGGGCGCCTCGTCGTCATTTCGTTTCATTCGCTGGAAGACCGCATCGTGAAGACCTTCCTCGCCGAGCACGGCCGCGTCGTCGCTCCCTCGCGCCATCTGCCGGAGGCCGCGCACGCGCCGCCGAGCTTTGCGATCCTGACGCGCAAGCCGCTGGTCGCCGACGATCAGGAGATCAGCGCCAATCCGCGCGCGCGCTCCGCCAAGCTGCGCGCCGCGGAGCGCACCGCGGCGGCGCCGATCGGCGGCGATCTCTCGCATCTGCTGCCGCGCCTGCCGTCGCTCGCCGACGCCATGAGGGGGCGCTGATGGTCTGGCGCCTGCTGCATGTCGTCGTGCTGGCCGCGCTCGTGCTCGCGGCTGCCGACGTCTACAAGATCAAGTACGAGTCGACCCTGCAGGCCGAGAAGGTCTCGAAGCTGCGCGCCGATGTGCGGCGCGAGCAGGACGCGATCGCGAATTTGCGCGCCGAATGGAGCAAGCTCGATCGCCCCGATCGCTTGCAGGCGCTGGCGCAGCGCCATCTGACCCTGAAGCCGGTCGAGGCGCGGCAGTTCGATGCGCTGGATCGCCTGCCGGCGCGGCCGGTCGAACTCGTGCCGCCCGGCACCGCCGATCCGATCGGCGCGCTGGTCGAGATCTTCGCCGATACCGAGGCGCTGACCGGAAGCCTGCCCGATGGCGGAGCGAAACCGAATGAGTGAAACCGCGCCCGCGCCGGCACCGGCGATATCCGTCCCGCCGACCGAGCCGCTGCGCCGCCGCATCATGCGCGCGCTGCTGTACGGCAAGGCCGACCGATCGATGAAGGCGCGCGGCCGTATCGGGCTCGCGATGCTGGCATTCGTGTCGATCTACGCGGTCATCGCGGGGCGCCTGGTGGTCTACGCGCTGACGCCGGACAGCCACGGCGGACGCCGCGTCGGCGGGGACGCGGTCGCGACCGCACGGCCCGACGTGCTCGACCGCCGCGGCGAGGTACTGGCGACCGACGTGCGCACGCCCTCTCTGTTCGGCGAGCCGAAGCGGCTGATCGACGTGGACGAGGCGGTGGAGCTTCTCACCGCCGTGATGCCCGATCTCGACGCGAAGGAAGTGCGCGAGCGGCTCGGCAACCGCAAGCGCGGCTTTGCCTGGCTGCGGCGCGAGATCACGCCGAAGCAGCAGCAGGACATCTACAAGCTCGGCATTCCGGGCATCGGCTTCCTTAACGAGAACAAGCGGGTCTATCCGAACGGCGCCGAGGTCGCGCACGTGATCGGGCTCGTCAACGTCGACAATCAGGGCATCGCCGGCATCGAGAAGTGGCTCGACGGCAATGGACTGGCGGCGCTGCATGCGGCGGGACTTGCGACCGACCGGCTGCAGGAGCCGGTTCAGCTCTCGATCGATCTGCGCGCGCAGCATGCGATGCGCGACGAGCTGCTCGCGGCGCGCGACAAGTTCAAGGCCAAGGCCGCGGCCGGCGTCATCACCGATGTGCGCACCGGCGAGATCCTCGCGATGGTGTCGGTGCCGGATTTCGATCCGAACAACCCGAAGGAGGCGAACGACCCGACGCGGATCAACCGGTTGACCACCGGCGTGTTCGAGATGGGCTCGACCTTCAAGGCGCTGACGCTCGCGATGGGGCTGGACTCCGGCAAGTTCACGCTCAACTCGATGCTCGATGCGCGCTCCTCGCTGCGCTACGGCAAGTTCAACATCAGCGACTATCACGCGCAGAAGCGCGTGCTCTCGCTTCCCGAAGTGTTCACCTATTCGTCGAATGTCGGCACGGCCAAGATCGCGCTCGGGATGGGCGTCGAGCACCACAAGTGGTTCCTGAAGAAGATGGGCCAGCTCGACCGGGTCACCACCGAGATCCCGGAAAGCGCGATGCCGATCGTGCCGAAGCGCTGGGGCGAGCTGAACACCATCACGATCGCGTTCGGCCACGGGCTCTCGGTCGCGCCGCTGCAGGCCACGATGGCGGTCGGCGCGCTGATGAACGGCGGCGTGATGATCCCGCCGACATTCCTCAAGCGCACCGAGCAGGAGGCGCAGGCGCTCGGCAAGCAGGTGATCAAGCCCGAGACCAGCCTGAAGATGCGCTATCTGATGCGGCTCAACGCCGAGAAGGGCTCGGCCAAGAAGGTCGATATTCCGGGCTACTATGTCGGCGGCAAGACCGGCACCGCCGAAAAGGTGGTCAACGGGCGCTATTCCAAGACCAAGCTGCTGACGACGTTCATGGCGGTGCTGCCGGCCGATCAGCCGCGCTATCTCGTTACCATCCTGCTCGACGAGCCGCAGGGCCTGCCCGAAACGCACGGCTTTGCGACCTCCGGCTGGAACGCAGCGCCGACCGCGGGCAAGATCATCTCCCGCGTCGCACCGATGCTCGGGCTGGAACCGCGGATGGACCTGCCGCCGGCCGACCAGCTCATCCTGGCGGGCGCGAAACAGGCGTCGCGGTAGCGGTCGCGCTTTCGTCCGGGCGGACTTAATATCCGGCCGAATCAGCGCCGGGCGCGGACGTGAAGCTTTCAGACATCATCGGGCAGGACGGACAGGTCGACGCGCGCTTTGCCGCGCGCGACATCACCGGCATTGCGGCCGACAGCCGCAAGGTGAAGCCGGGATATCTGTTCGTCGCGGTACCCGGCACGAAGGCGGACGGATTGTCGTTCGTGCCGCAGGCGCTCGCCGCGGGTGCGGCGGCGATCCTGGCGGAACGCGCGCCGGAGAAGCTGCCTGAAGGCGTGGCGTTCGTGCAGGCCGCGAATGTGCGGCGCGCGCTGGCGCTTGCGGCCGCGCGGTTCTATCCACGTCAGCCGAAGACCATCGCGGCGGTGACCGGCACCAGCGGCAAGACCTCGGTTGCGGCGTTCACGCGCCAGATCTGGGCTGCGCTTGGGGCCGAGGCGGCGAGCATCGGCACGATCGGGCTGGTGACGCCGCGCGAGGAAATCTACGGCTCGCTCACCACGCCCGATCCGATCGAGCTTGCGCGCACGCTCGACCGCCTCGCCGAAGACGGCATCACGCATCTTGCGATGGAGGCATCCTCGCACGGCCTCGACCAGCATCGCATCGACGGCGTGCGCGTGACGGTCGGCGGCTTCACCAACCTGTCGCGCGATCACATGGACTATCACGCGACCGAGGAGGCGTATCTCGCCGCCAAGCTAATCCTGTTCGAGCGCATCGTGGCGGACGGCGGCGCGGCGGTCGTCTCGGCCGATGGCCCGCATGCCGGGCGCGTCGTCGCGGCCGCGACCAAACGCGGCCTGCACGTGCTTACCGTTGGACGCAGCGGCACCGGCATCCGGCTCGCCGATGCCGAGATCGACGGCTTCTCGCAGACGCTGCGGCTCGAGCACGCCGGCAAGCCGTATCGCGTGCGCCTGCCGCTGGTCGGCGCGTTCCAGGTGGAGAACGCGCTGGTCGCGGCCGGCCTGACCATCGCGACCGGCAGCGACCCGGCGAAGGTATTTGGCGCGCTCGAAGGGCTGGAAGGCGCCAAAGGACGACTCGAACTGGTCGGTCAGCGCAACGGCGCGCCCATTTTCGTCGATTACGCGCACAAGCCCGATGCGCTGTCGAAGGCGCTGGAAGCCTTGCGCCCTTACGCGAAGCGCAAGCTGATCGTCGTGTTCGGCGCCGGCGGCGACCGCGACCAGGGCAAACGTCCGCTGATGGGTGCGATCGCGGCCGAGAAGGCCGACGCCGTCATCGTCACCGACGACAATCCGCGCAGCGAGAAGCCCGAGGCGATCCGCGCCGCCATCATGGCGGCGGCGCGCGGTGCGGCCGAGATCGGCGACCGCGGCGAGGCGATCCGCCACGCGGTCGCCGCATTGCAGCCGGGGGACGTGCTGCTGGTTGCCGGAAAGGGCCATGAAAGCGGCCAGATTGTCGGCGACCGGGTGCTGGACTTCAGCGACCACGAGGCGGTCGCGGCTGCGCTCAAGGAGAAAGTCGCGTGAGCGAACCGCTTTGGTCTCTCGACGCCATGGCCGCCGCCATGACGGCGCAGCGCGCCGGCAGCCTGCCGCGTGACGTGCCGGGACTGTCGATCGACACGCGCACGCTCAAGCCGGGTGAGGCGTTCTTTGCCATCCAGGGCGAGAACCGGGACGGGCACGACTTCGTCGAGGCCGCGCTGAAGGCCGGCGCCGGGCTGGCGGTGGTGGCGCGCGCGAAGGCCGCCGCGATGCCGCAGGGCGTGCCGCTGCTGATCGTTGACGACGTGCTCGCGGGCCTGAACGATCTCGCCAGGGCGTCGCGCGCGCGCTCAACAGCGAAGATCGTCGCGGTCACCGGCTCGGTCGGCAAGACCGGGACCAAGGAAGCGCTGCGCCTCGTGCTCGGCCGGCAGGGCCAGACGCATGCATCGGCCGCCTCATACAACAATCACTGGGGCGTGCCCCTCTCGCTCGCGCTGATGCCGCAATCGGCGAAGTTCGGCGTATTCGAGATCGGCATGAACCATGCGGGCGAGATCACGCCGCTGACGAAACTCGTGCGCCCGCATGTGGCGATCATCACCACGATCGCGCCGGTGCATCTGGAATTCTTCGGCACGCTGCAGAAGATCGCGGACGCCAAGGCGGAAATCTTCCTCGGGCTCGAGCCGGACGGCGCCGCGGTACTCAACGCCGACAACGCGCAGTTCGCACACCTGAGGAAAGCCGCGCAGGCCGCGGGCGTGAAGCGCGTCGTGACGTTCGGCGAACGCGACGGCGCCGACGCGCAACTGCTGAAGGTCTCGCTGCAGGCCGAGACCTCGACCGTGCAAGCGCGCATTCTCGGAGCCGACGTCACCTACAAGCTCGGCGCGCCGGGCCGCCACGTGGTGGACAATTCGCTCGCGGTGCTCGCGGCGGCGCAACTGCTCGGTGCGGATCTGGCGCTTGCCGCGCTCGCGCTCGCCGAGCTGAAGGCGCCGGTCGGGCGCGGCGAGCGCGTGACACTCGAATTGCCCGGCGGCGCCGTCCTGCTGATCGACGAGAGCTACAACGCGAACCCCACCTCGATGCGTGCCGCGCTGGCGCTGCTCGGACAGGTGCCGACCAAGAGCATGGGCCGGCGCATCGCGGTGCTCGGCGACATGCTCGAGCTCGGGCCTGAAGGCGCGGCGCTGCATGCGGCTCTCGCGGATGCGGTGACCGGAAACGCGGTCGATCTGGTGTTCTGCTCCGGCCCGCTGATGAAATCGCTGTGGGATGCGCTTCCCTCCGAGCGCCGGGGCGGCTATGCGGAGACGTCTGCGGCGCTCGAGCCGGAAATTCTGGGCGCGGTTGGCGCCAACGACGCCGTCATGATCAAGGGTTCGCTCGGCTCGCGCATGGGCCCGATCGTCAAGGCGCTCAAGCGCCGCTATGCGCGCGAGGCCGAACAGATTCAAGGCTGAAACAAATGCTTTACTGGCTCGCGGATTTTTCCGGCACGATCGGCGTCTTCAACGTATTTCGCTATCTCACCGTGCGCACCGGCGGCTCGATGGCGACCGCCGCGCTGTTCGTGTTCCTGTTCGGCCCGTGGATCATCGATCACCTGCGGCTGCGCCAGGGCAAGGGTCAGCCGATCCGCGAGGACGGGCCGGCCTCGCACCTGCAGACCAAGCGCGGCACGCCGACGATGGGCGGGCTGATGATCCTGTCCGGCGTCACGGTGTCGGCCGTGCTGTGGGCCAATCCGTCCAATCCGTATGTCTGGATCGTGCTCGGCGTGACGCTCGCCTTCGGTCTGGTCGGTTTCTACGACGATTATCTGAAGGTGACGAAGCAGAGCCACGGCGGCTTCGCCGGAAAGCTGCGCCTGGTCATCGAAGGAGTGGTGGCGTTCGGCGCCTGCTGGGCGCTGATGAGTCTCGGCCGCCCGCCGTTCGCCACCTCGCTGACGTTTCCCTTCTTCAAGGAGCTGGTCATCAATCTGAGCTGGTTCTTCCTGATCTTCGGCGCCTTCATCATTGTCGGCGCCGGCAATGCGGTGAACCTGACCGACGGTCTCGACGGCCTCGCGATCGGCCCGGTGATGATCGCGGCCGGCTGCTTCGGCGTGTTCTCCTACGTGGTCGGCAACGCCTATCTCACCGAGTATCTGCAGCTCCACTTCGTGCCGGGCACCGGCGAGCTTGCGATCCTGTGCGGCGCCGTGATCGGCGCGGGGCTCGGCTTCCTCTGGTTCAACGCGCCGCCCGCCTCGATCTTCATGGGCGACACCGGCTCGCTCGCGCTCGGCGGTCTGCTCGGCGCGGTCGCGGTCGCGACCAAGCACGAGCTGGTGCTCGCCATCGTCGGCGGCCTGTTCGTGCTCGAAGCCGTGTCGGTGATCGTGCAGGTGATCTCGTTCAAGCTGACCGGAAAGCGCGTGTTCCGCATGGCGCCGCTGCATCATCATTTCGAGCAGAAGGGCTGGACCGAGCCGCAGATCGTGATCCGCTTCTGGATCATCTCGATCGGGCTGGCGCTGGTCAGTCTCGCCACCCTGAAGCTGCGATGATTCCGGTCACGGCGTTCGCCGGCAAGAAGGTCGCGCTGTTCGGCCTCGGCGCCTCGGGGATCGCGAGCGCGAGCGCGCTGCTCGCCGGCGGCGCCGATGTCGTGGCGTTCGACGATACCGAGGAAAGCGTCGAGAAGGCGCGCGCGGCCGGCATTCCGGTCGCGGACCTGCGCCATGTCGACTGGAGCAGGATCGCCGCGCTGGTGCTCGCGCCCGGCGTGCCGCTGACGCATCCGGCGCCGCACTGGACCGTCGGGCTCGCGCGCAACGCGGCGGTGCAGGTGATCGGCGACATCGAGCTGTTCTGCCGCGAGCGGCGCAACACTGCGCCCGATGCGCCATTCGTCGCGATCACCGGAACCAACGGCAAGTCGACCACCACCGCGCTGGTCGCGCACCTGCTCGAAGCGGCGCGTTACGACGTGCAGCTCGGTGGCAATATCGGCACCGCGATCCTCTCGCTGCAGCCGCCCGCGCGCGGGCGCGTGCATGTGATCGAATGCTCGTCGTTCCAGATCGACCTCGCACCGAGCCTCGATCCGTCGGTCGGCATCCTGCTCAACGTCACCGAAGATCACCTCGACCGCCACGGCACGCTGAAGAACTACGCGGCGATCAAGGAACGGCTGGTGGCGAGTGCCGGCACCGCGATCGTCGGCGTCGACGACAACTGGTCGCAGGCGGTCGCCGACCGCATCGAGCGCGCCGGCAAGAAAATCGTGCGCGTGTCGGTGCGGCGTCCGCTGCCGGATGGGATCTATGTCGAAGGAGACCAGGTGATGCGCGCGGCCGGCGGCACGGCGCGCGCGGTGGTGCAGATCGGCGGCATCGGCTCGCTGCGCGGCCTGCACAATGCGCAGAACGCCGCCTGCGCCACCGCCGCAGCGCTCGCGCTCGGCCTGTCGGCCGACGCGATCCAGCAGGGGCTGATCTCGTTTCCCGGCCTCGCGCACCGCATGGAGCAGGTGGCCCGCAGCGGCAATGTGCTGTTCGTCAACGACTCGAAGGCCACCAATGCGGACGCCGCCGCGCGCGCGCTCGCGAGCTTCACGGACATCTTCTGGATCGCGGGCGGCCGGGCCAAGAGCGGCGGCATCACCTCGCTCGCCGGCTATTTCCCGCGCATCCGCAAGGCGTATCTGATCGGCGAGGCGGCCGGCGAGTTCGCCGCCACGCTGCAGGGCAAGGCGCCGTTCGTGGTTGCCGGCACGCTCGACCGCGCGGTCGAGCTCGCGGCTGCTGACGCGCAAGCGGCCGACGCAAGGGAGCCGGTGGTGCTGCTCTCGCCGGCCTGCGCCTCCTACGACCAGTACCGCAACTTCGAGATCCGTGGGACGGCGTTCCGCGAGGCGGTGATGAAGCTCGACGGCGCGACGAAAATCTGAACGCCGCTATTTCGTTAATCTTTCGTCAACCATGCGGAGTCACGACTAGCCCTCAGCTTGCGCATGATCTTGTCCGAAAACCGGTGCCCACTTTTCGGGATCATGCTTACGGTAGCGAGGCTTCCATGATCTCTCGCGTCGAACGCACGCGGTTTGCCGAGTGGTGGTGGACGGTCGACCGGATGATGCTCGCCGCGATCGCTGTGCTGATGATGACCGGCATCGTGCTCTCGCTCGCCGCGAGCCCGGCGGTCGCGACCCGCATCGGGCTCGACGCGTTCTATTTCGTGAACCGCCACGCGATGTATCTCGCGCCGACCTTCCTGGTGATGATCGCCGTCTCGTTCCTGTCGCCGCGGCAGATCCGCCGCCTTGCGCTCGTGGTGTTCGTCGTGGCGCTCGCCTTGACCGCCGCGACGCTGGTGATCGGCGCGGAGATCAAGGGCGCGCGGCGCTGGATCGTGCTCGCCGGCGTCAACATCCAGCCTTCGGAATTCCTCAAGCCCGCGTTCGTCATCCTGATCTCGTGGCTGTTCGCGGAATCGACGCGCAAGGCCGACATGCCGGCGAACACGATCGCGCTCGCGCTGCTCGGCGCGGCCGTGCTGCCGCTCGTGCTGCAGCCGGATTTCGGGCAGACGATGCTGATCGTGCTGGTCTGGGGCGCGCTGTTCTTCATGGCCGGCATGCGCATGGTCTGGGTCGCGGGGCTCGGCGGAGCGGCGCTCGCCGGACTCGCGGGCGCCTATTTCTTCGTGCCGCACGTCACCAAGCGCATCGATCGCTTCATGGACCCGTCGTCCGGCGACATGTACCAGGTCTCGAACGCGATGGAGTCCTTCGTGCGCGGCGGCTGGTTCGGCCGCGGGCCGGGCGAGGGGACGGTGAAGCGAATTCTTCCAGATAGCCACGCCGACTTCGTGTTTGCGGTCGCGGCGGAAGAGTTCGGCATCGTGCTCTGCCTCGCGCTGGTGTCGCTGTTCGCCTTCATCGTGATCCGCGCGCTGCAGCACGCGTTCCGCGACCAGGACCCGTTCACGCGCTTTGCCGCGGCGGGCCTCGCGATCCTGTTCGGGACACAATCGGCGATCAATATGGCGGTGAACCTGCATCTGATCCCGGCGAAAGGCATGACCTTGCCGTTCATCTCCTACGGCGGCTCCTCGATGATCTCGCTCGCCTACGGCATGGGAATGCTGCTCGCGCTGACGCGCGAACGCCCGCGCGCCGCGATGATCGAGCCGATGGAGCGCCTTCCGCCCGAGTGGAAGACGGCTTGATGGGCGGCGCCAGGCCGCCGCTCGTCCTGCTCGCCGCCGGCGGCACCGGCGGGCATCTGTTTCCCGCGGAAGCTTTGGCCTCGGCGCTGAAACGACGCGGCATCGAGGTCGATCTCGCGACCGACGAGCGCGCGACGCGCTACGGCCAGGACTTCCCGGCGCGCGAAACCCACGTGATCCCGAGCGCGACCATCCGCGCGCGCGATCCGCTCTCGATGGCGAAGACGGTCGCGACACTCGGCGTCGGCGCGATGAAGGCGCTGCGGCTGATGAACCGCATACGCCCGGCCGCGGTGGTCGGCTTCGGCGGCTATCCGACCTTGCCGCCGGTGCTCGCCGCGACCTTGCGCCGAATCCCGACCGTGATCCATGACGCCAATGCCGTGATGGGACGCGCGAACCGGATGCTCAGCTCCCGCGTCAGCGCGATCGCGACGAGCTTTCCCGGGATGACGCTCGATCCGCCGCTTGCCGCGAAGGCGAGCTTCACCGGCAATCCGGTGCGGCCGATGGTGATCCAGGCTGCGGGCGAGCCGTACCCGGCGCTGGATGATGGCGACCCGATCAAACTGCTGGTGTTCGGCGGCAGTCAGGGCGCGCGCGTGATGGCCGATATCGTGCCGCCGGCGGTCGAGAAGCTTCCGCCGGATCTGCGCGCGCGGCTCGCGGTCGTGCAACAGGCGCGCGGCGAGGACGAGACGCACGTGCGCGAGGCCTATGCGCGGCTCAGCGTGACAGCCGAGGTGGCGCCGTTCTTTTCGGATTTGCCGGCGCGCATCGCGGCCGCGCATCTGATCGTGTCGCGCTCCGGAGCGTCGACCGTCGCCGAGCTCGCCGCCATCGGGCGGCCCGCGATCCTGGTGCCGCTGCCGCATGCGCTCGATCAGGATCAGCTCGCCAACGCCAACGTGCTGGCGAAAGCCGGCGGCGCGATCGTGCTCAAGCAGGACGATTTCACGCCCGAGCGCCTCGCGGGCGAGATCGCGCGACTCGCAGCCGACCCGGGCCAGCTCCCCGCGATGGCGGCAGGCGCCAAATCCGCCGGCGTGCTCGATGCCGCGGATCGGCTGGCCGATCTGGTGTTGCGCGTCGCGAATGTGGTACCGCGCTGACTTGCTGTCATCCCGGGCGACCGAGCGGTGCGAGGAAGACCCGGGATCCATGCGGCAGCAATGTAATGTTTTGTTTTATGGGTCCCGGCTCTCGCTGCGCTCGGCCGGGATGACATCGGAGAGATCATGAAGCTGCCGACCGATATCGGCCCCATCCATTTCGTCGGCATCGGCGGCATCGGCATGAGCGGCATCGCCGAGGTGCTGATCAATCTCGGCTATACGGTGCAGGGCTCGGACGCCTCCGACTCGGCGAACGTCAAGCGCCTGCGCGACAAGGGGGCGAGCGTCGCGGTGGGACACAAGGCGGACAATCTCGGCAAGGCCGAGGTCGTCGTCGTCTCGACCGCGATCAAGCGCGACAACCCCGAGCTCGTTGCGGCGCGCGCGAAGCGCCTGCCGGTGGTGCGCCGCGCTGAGATGCTCGCCGAGCTGATGCGGCTGAAGCGCTGCGTCGCGATTGCGGGAACCCACGGCAAGACCACGACCACCTCGATGGTCGCGACCCTGCTCGACGCCGGCGGCTTCGATCCGACCGTGATCAACGGCGGCATCATCAACGCCTACGGCACCAACGCGCGGCTCGGCGCCGGCGACTGGATGGTGGTCGAGGCCGACGAATCCGACGGCACGTTCCTGAAGCTTCCGGCCGACGTCGCGATTGTCACCAACATCGACCCCGAGCATCTCGATCACTTCAAGACCTTCGAGGCGATCGAGACCGCGTTCGAGAATTTCGTCACCAACGTGCCGTTCTACGGCTTTGCCGTGATGTGCACCGACCATCCGGTGGTGCAGACGCTGGTCGGACGCATCGAGGACCGCCGCCTCATCACCTACGGCGAGAACCCGCAAGCCGATGCGCGGCTGATCGGCCTGAAGCCGGACGGCGCCGGCTCGCAGTTCAGCGTGTCGTTCCGCGACCGCGCGGGCGGTCCGGCGCACGAGATCGCGGGCCTGTCGCTGCCGATGCCGGGACGCCACAATGCGCTCAACGCGACGTCGGCGATCGCGGTCGCGCGCGAGCTCGGCATTTCGGACGATCAGATCCGCAAGGGGCTTGCGGGATTCGGCGGCGTGAAGCGCCGCTTCACCCGCACCGGTGACTGGAACGGCGTGACGATCTTCGACGATTACGGCCACCACCCGGTCGAGATCGCCGCGGTGCTCAGGGCCGCGCGCGAATCCACCAAGGGCAAGGTCATCGCTGTGATGCAGCCGCATCGCTACACGCGCCTCTCTGCGCTGTTCGATCAGTTCTGCACTTGCTTCAACGACGCCGACGCGGTGATCATCGCGCATGTGTATCCGGCGGGCGAAGCGCCGATCGCGGGTGCGGATCGCGACTCGCTGGTCGCGGGCTTGCGCGCGCGCGGCCATCGCAACGTGATGGCGCTCGATGAATCCCAGGCGCTCGCGGGACTGATCAAGGGGATCGCGCACGCCGGAGACTATGTCGTGTGCCTCGGCGCCGGCAACATCACGCAGTGGGCCTATGCGCTGCCGGCTGAGTTGAAGGCGCTCGGCAAGGCATGATGGACGAGTTCGTCCCCGCGCTGAAATCCTCGCTGCCGCAACTGCGCGGCCGGCTGCTCGCGAACGAGCCGCTGGCGCCGCTCACCTGGTTTCGCGTCGGCGGGCCGGCACAGGCGCTGTTCATGCCAGAGGACGAGGGCGATCTCGCCTATCTGCTGGCAAACCTGCCGCACGATGTTCCCGTCACCGTCATCGGCCTCGGCTCGAACCTGATCGTGCGCGACGGCGGCGTCGCCGGCGTCGTGATCCGGCTCGGGCGCGGCTTCGGCGAAACGAAGATCGAAGCGGGTCATCGCGTCCGTTCCGGGACCGCGGTTCCGGATTTGCGCGTCGCCAAAGCCGCGCAGGACGCCGGCATCGCCGGGCTCGCATTCTATCGCGGCATCCCGGGCGCGATCGGCGGCGCGCTGCGCATGAACGGCGGCGCCTACGGACGCGAGACCAAGGATGTGCTGATCGAGGCGCGCGGCGTCGATCGCGCCGGCACGGTGCGCACCTATGCCAATGCCGAGATGGGATTCACCTATCGGCACTGCGGCGTGCCGGATGAGGTGATCTTCACGCAAGCGCTGTTCGAAGGCTCAGCCGGAGATCCCGCGGCGATCGCGGCCGAGATGGACGAGATCACAGCCAGGCGCGAGACCACGCAGCCGGTGAAGAGCCGCACCGGCGGTTCGACGTTCAAGAACCCGGTAGGGCACAAGGCCTGGCAGCTCATCGACGCCGCCGGCTGCCGCGGGCTGATCGTCGGCGGTGCGCAGGTGTCGGAACTGCACTGCAATTTCCTGATCAATCTCGGCAACGCCACGGCCGCCGACATCGAGGGACTGGGTGAGGAAGTGCGCCGCCGCGTGAAGGACAACTCCGGCGTCACGCTCGAATGGGAGATCAAGCGGATCGGCGTGTGAGCGTTCCGGCGCCGCAAACGAGAACAAAACGGAATCGGATTGAGTCAACGCACAGCGCGGATCGGAAATGTGTAGCGCAAGTCGCGCAAATCAGATTCTTTGCATTTTGTTGATTCTCGCGCGTTGACGCGCGAATTCGTCGAGAGAGGCATTCGGGGCGTATGCCGGGCAAGCATGTGGCTGTCCTGATGGGAGGCTGGTCGGCGGAACGCGAGGTGAGCCTGCGTTCCGGAAAGGCCTGCGCTGATGCTCTGGAGACCAGGGGC
>DATEKY010000446.1:0-2895 GCA_035277225.1 Xanthobacteraceae bacterium | reverse complement strand
ATCGTTCAGCGCCTCCGGCTCCAGCTCGGCGAGCGTGAAGCGCCCGCGAATGAGGCTCGCGGCCACCAAGTACGGGATCGAGAACTGCGCATCATAGGTATTGGCCGGGCGGCGCTTGTTGGCGACCGGCTCGCACACGGTCTTGACCACTTCGCCCGGCACCAGCGCCTTGATGCGCACGATGTCGTCGAGCTCGAATTGATGCTGACGCGCCAAAATCATCGCGGCGTCGGCGCATGCATGGGTGAAGTGGCACGCCGGCAGCGGCTTCACGGCAATCGCCATCGTCTCCCAGATGCTGCCGAGGCCGGCGGTGGCGCGGCCCCAGCGCTCGTCTTCGAGGCCGCCCTGCAGATACGAATTGAACAGACCGAAGCGACCCTCATAGGCGCGGGTCGGGCCGACGAAGCCTTCGTGGCCGAGCGCCGCCGCCGTGATGCCGGCCTGCGCCGCCCAGCCGGGATGCATGCGCTTGGTCCAGGCGCCGTCCTCGAGAAACTCGAGGCTGCCCGCCGCCATCGAGAGCGCGATGCCCTGCGCCATCGTCAGCGCTTGCGGCGACAAGCCCATCAGCGTGCCTGCCGCAAGGGTGCAGCCGAACACGCCGATCATGCCGGTCGGATGGAAGCCGACCTGATGGAAGTGGCCGCTGCCGACCGCGCCGAGCCGCGTCGCGGCTTCGACGCCCGCGATGTACGCGGTGACGAGATCGGCGCCCGACTTGCCGCGCATGAATGCCGCCGACATCACCGCCGGCCACAGGCTCGCGGTCGCATGAATGATGCCGCCGGTGTGGGTGTCGTCGAAGTCGAGCCCATGCGCCAGCACGCCGTTCACCAGCGCGGCGTCGCGCGGCGGGAGCCGCTGCGGCAGTCCGATCACCGGCACCTGTCCGTTGCCGCCGAGGCCCGCGATCGCCGTCAGGGTCTTGTGCGCGAAATCATACGAGCCGGACGCATAGGCGATGCCGGTTGCGTCGAGCATCAGGTGCTTGGCGCGCTCGCGCACCTCGTGCGGGATCGCCTCGAAAGAAAGATCGTGCGCGAACTGCGCCAGCGTGCGTGAGATCAGCGGACGTTGCGCCTCGGACTGGACCGCGGGCTCGACGGGACGGGGTACGGCGTTCATCGGGCGACCTCCATTTGTCTAGACAATAAGGGGGAACCGGCGGCTTGCAAAGCGCCACCAGCATGGCTGGCCACAACTTCAGGCAAATTGACAGGGCCAATGGCCGCCTCTTAATGTCCGTACATAGGGTGTGGGAGTAGTGCGATGGTCGCGGTGGCGAAACAGGTCGGCGAACGCCGCTATCGCGAGAGCGTCGGACGATTCTACGAGGATTTCGTCGTCGGCGACATCTATGAGCATCGCCCCGGGCGCACCATCACCGAAACCGAAAACACCTGGTTCACGC
This sequence comes from Xanthobacteraceae bacterium, assembly GCA_035277225.1. Lineage (GTDB taxonomy): Bacteria > Pseudomonadota > Alphaproteobacteria > Rhizobiales > Xanthobacteraceae > PALSA-894. The sequence continues at coordinate 1,481 of DATEKY010000446.1, read as the reverse complement.
TGCTGACGATGAACAAGCATCCGCTGCATTTCGACGCGGAATACGCGAAGCACTCCGAATTCGGCCGCTGCCTCGTAGCCTCGCCCTTCACGGTGTCGCTGATCGTCGGCATGAGCGTGAGTGACGTGAGCCAGAAGGCGATCGCCAATCTCGGCTGGACCGACATCAAGCTGACGCATCCGGTGTTCGCCGGCGACACGCTCTACGCCGAGAGCGAGGTGCTGGCCAAGCGCGAGTCGAAGTCGCGCGCCGATGCCGGCATCGTTTCGGTGCGCTCGACCGGCAAGAACCAGGCCGGCGACGTGGTGTGCACCTTCGACCGCACCATGCTGGTGCAGCGGCGCGGCCACGCGCTGGAAGACAAAGCGAACTACTGACCGGGACATCACCATGAGCGCAGGCAACGCGGCGCACGGCGCGCAGCGCAACACGCTGGAAGAGGAAGGCGAGATCCTCGACGCGATCGGGCGCTGGCTGGAGCGCGACGTGCGCCCGCACGTGCTCGCGCTGGAACACGCCGACACCTACCCCGAGGAGATGGTCGAGCAGATGAAGGCCCTCGGCCTGTTCGGCGCGACCATCGCGGAGGAATACGGCGGGCTCGGGCTCTCGGCGACGACCTACGCCAAGATCGTGCAGCGCGTCTCGGAAGTGTGGATGTCGCTCTCCGGCATCTTCAACTCGCACCTGATCATGGCGGCCTGCGTGCAGCGCAACGGCAGCGAGGAGCAGAAGCGCAACTATCTGCCGCGCTTCGCCACCGGCGAGATTCGCGGCGGCCTCGCGCTGACCGAGCCGGATTGCGGCACCGACCTGCAGGCCATCCGCATGCGCGCGGTGCGCGACGGCGACCACTACGTCATCAACGGCACCAAGACCTGGATCTCGAACGGCATCCACGGCCAGGCCTTCGCGCTGCTGGTGAAGACCGATCCGGCCGCCGAACCGCGCCACAAGGGCATGACCATGTTCCTGGCCGAGAAGGGGCCGGGTTTTCGGGTTTCGCGCAAGCTCGAGAAGATCGGCTACAAGGGCATCGACTCCGCCGAGCTGATCTTCGAGGACTTTCGCGTTCCAGCCTCCGCCGTGATCGGCGTGGAGGGGCGCGGCCTGCAGACCGCGCTCGGCGGGCTGGAGCTTGGCCGCATCAACGTCGCGGCGCGCGGCTGCGGCATCGCCAAGGCGGCGCTCGACGAGTCCGTGCGCTACGCGCAGTTGCGCAAGACCTTCGGCAAGCCGATTGCCGAGCATCAGGCGATCCAGCTCAAGCTCGCCGAAATGGCGATCCGCACCGAGTCCGCGATCGCGCTGACCTACAACGCCGCAAAGGCCTACGACCAGGGCCTGCGCTGCGACATGGAAGCCGGAATGGCGAAATACGCCGCGTCAGAAGCAGCGCTCGAGAACGCGACCGACGCGATGCGCATCCACGGCGCCTACGGCTATTCGAAAGAGCTCAACATCGAGCGCTATTACCGCGA
>DATEKY010000445.1:0-3468 GCA_035277225.1 Xanthobacteraceae bacterium | reverse complement strand
AGCAGCCGGCGGGCGAATTCCTCGGTACGGCCGTCGATCGCGATCGGCGGCGCGGCCGGGGGACGCTGTCGAATGCGTCCGGCCGCTACGAGCCGACCGCGCGCATCGCCTTCGACGTCGGCTGGCGCTCGATCGAGGAATTGCCCGCCTTCGAGACCACCGTCACCGAGGAGAAGGCGCGCAAGATCATCACGCGCAACGACTCGCCCGACATCGGCTTCGACCGCTCGATCAATCCCTATCGCGGTTGCGAGCACGGATGCGTGTACTGCTTCGCGCGCCCGACCCACGCCAACATGGGGCTGTCGGCCGGGCTTGATTTCGAGTCCAAGCTGTTCGTGAAGCCGGAGGCGCCGGAACTGCTCGAGAAGGAGCTCGCCGCGCCGAACTACGCGCCGAAGATCATCGCGATCGGGACCAACACCGATCCGTATCAGCCGATCGAGCGCAAATACGAGGTGATGCGTGGGATTCTTGAAGTCCTCGACCGCGCCAACCATCCGGTCGGCATCGTGACCAAGTCTGCGCTGGTCACGCGCGATATCGACATCCTGGCGCGCATGGCGCGGCGCAACCTGGTGAAGGTCGCGTTGTCGGTGACCAGCCTCGATCCGAAGCTCGCGCGCACCATGGAGCCGCGGGCGGCGACGCCGGCGAAGCGGCTGGAAGCGATCCGGCAACTCGCCGAAGCCGGCGTTCCGGCGTCGGTGATGGTCGCGCCGGTGATCCCGGCGATCAACGATGCCGAGATCGAGCGCATTCTCGATGCCGCGGCGGCGGCTGGCGCCAAGGAAGCGGGTTACGTGCTGCTGCGCCTGCCGCTCGAAGTGCGCGACCTGTTCCGCGAATGGGTGATGGAGAATTTCCCCGACCGCTATCGCCATGTGTTCAAGCTGATCCAGGACATGCGCGGCGGCAAGGACTACGACTCCAAGTGGGGCGAGCGCATGACCGGCACCGGGCCGATCGCCTGGATGATCGGGCGGCGCTTCGAGGCGGCCTGCGAGCGGCTCGGCCTCAACCGGCGTAAGCTGAAATTGTCCACGGCGGAGTTCACGCCGACGCGCAAGCGCGCGCAGCAGCTCGATCTGTTTTGAGGGGTTATTCGTAGCCCGGATGAAGCGAAGTGAAATCCGGGCCGCAGAGCTCGCAGAGTCCCGCATTACGCTTCGCTCCATGTGGGCTACGACCTTCCGGAATTCAGGAGAGACCATGACCGCCCGCCTCAATGTCGTGACCATCGGCGTGACCGACTTCGCGCGCAGTGTGAAGTTCTATTCCGACCTTGGCTTCGAGCGCCGCATGAAGGCGACCGGCGACGAGATCGCGTTCTTCGATGCCGGCGGGCTGATCATCGGGCTGTTCCGCTGGGACATGCTGGCCGAGGACGCGCAGATTCCGGTCGAGCCGCGCCCGCAGGCCTTCCGCGGCATCACGCTGGCGCAGATGTGCCGCACCGACGCCGAGGTCGATGCCGCGATGGCGAAGGCGCTTGCCGCCGGCGCGACCTTGCTCAAGGCCGCGCACACGACCTTTTTCGGCGGCTACTCGGGCTACTTCGCCGATCCGGATGGGCATGCGTGGGAAGCGGTGCGCGCGCCGGGCTTCACATTCGCCGCCGACGGGCAGGTGACCTTGCCGGATTGAGCGAAGGCTGCGCGGCCTCTAAAAGTCGCTCCGGCAGGAGTTTGCCTAAAAGACTTTTGGGGGAAGCGCATGGATCTGAAGAATTCGGTCGCGGTGGTCACCGGCGGCAATGGCGGGCTCGGCCAGCGCATCTGCCACGCGCTCGCGTCGGCCGGCGCCAATATCGCGGTGGTCTATGCGCAGAGCGCCAACCAGGCCAGCGCCGTCGCGGATGATCTTCGCAAGCATCAGGTCGACGCGCAGGCGTTCCAGTGCGACCTGACCCAGCCCGCGCAGATCGATCGCCTGGTCGACGACGTGGTGAAACGCTTTGGCCGCCTCGACATCCTGATCAACGACGCCGCCTACAATAAGGCGATCCCGTTCAAGGACCTCGACGGGCTGACCACCGAGGAGTGGTCGAAGATCATCGACGTGAACCTCACCGGGCCGATGCACGCCATCAAGGCGGTCGCGCCGGTGATGAAGCGCCAGGGCCGCGGCCGGATCGTGAACATCTCCTCGATCGCGGGGCTGCATCCCGGCGGCTCGTCGATTGCGTACGCGGTGTCAAAGGCCGGGCTGATCCACCTGACCCGCTGCATGGCGGTCGCGCTCGCGCCGGAAGTGCTGGTCAATTGCGTCGCGCCCGGCCTGCTCGAAGGCACCCGCGCCACCGCGAACCTCTTGAAGTCGCAGATCGACGCATCGGCCGCCGGCGCGCTCTTGAAGAAGGCGGCCGACAAGGACGATGTCGCCGAGCAGGTCGTCACCATGTGCCGTACCGAGACGATGACCGGCCAGACCATCGCGATCGATGCCGGGCGCGTTTTCCACTGAACGCACAGCGGGCAACCCGAAGCATTTGAGTTCCCTCGCAATCCGCGCAAGATCGCGCGCATGAGTCGCGCCCCACGCCTGCCGCTTGGCGACCCGGACAAGATGCGCCCGACCTTCTCGCGCGAGCGCGCCGCGATGAAGCGCGGCGTGTTCCCGGTCGCGGGCTGCGACGAGGCGGGCAGGGGGCCGCTCGCCGGGCCGGTGGTGGCCGCCGCGGTCATTCTCGATCCCAAGCGCATTCCAAAAGGGCTCAACGATTCCAAGAAGTTGAACGCGGAGACTCGCGCGGCGCTTTACGAGAAGATCTGTGCGAGCGCGGAAGTGGCGATCGCGGTCGCGCCTCCGGCACGCATCGACGTCGACAACATCCGCGGCGCCTCGCTCTGGGCGCTGGCGCGCGCCGTGAAGGCGCTGCCGGTGACACCGAAGCTCGTGTTCGTCGACGGCATCGACCGCATCGACTGCGGCTGCGATTGCACCGCGGTCGTGAGCGGCGATGCGCTGGTGCTCTCGATCGCGGCCGCCTCGATCGTCGCGAAAGTCACGCGCGACCGGCTGATGGGCTGCGTCGGCGCTGCGCATCCGGGCTACGGCTTCGAGCGCCACATGGGCTATTCGGTGCCGGAGCATTTCGCCGCACTCAATCGCCTCGGCCCCTGCGTGCATCACCGCCGCAAGTTCGCGCCGGTCGCGGCCCTGCTCGGCATCGCCGACGCGGAAGTGGATGAAACCGCCGAGCTAGGCCTCTAGTATCTCCGCATGTCGATTGCCTTCCCCGCGGCGAACGAGCGCGCGCCGATGTTTCGCGTCTCGCTCATCCTCGAGGCGCTGCGCGCGCATCCGGCGCTGATGTTCTGGGTCGCGGCGCTGGCGCAGGGCACGCTGTGGACCCTGGTGCCGTCGCTGTTCTACGCGGCGCCGCCGGGCGACGTGCCGCTCACGCTCGCGGTCGGCAAGGAATGGCCGCTCGGCTCGCCCTACGGGCCGCCGCTCGCCCCCTTT
>DATEKY010000444.1:0-14247 GCA_035277225.1 Xanthobacteraceae bacterium | reverse complement strand
TCATTCCGGCCGCGCGCGGCCGCCCGGTATTCCACAACGCCATCAATTGGGTCCGGTCAGGGCTTCGGTCGCGTCACGTCCGTCTCGGGATCGAGCAGACGATGCAGGTGAACGATGAAGTAGCGCATCTGCGCATTGTCGACGGTGCGCTGCGCCTTGTCCTTCCAGGCGGCGTAGGCTGTCGCGTAGTTCGGGTAGAGGCCCACGACCTCGACCGCATTGAGATCCTTGAACTGGACGTCTTCGATGTTCGACAACTCGCCGCCGAGGACGAGGTGGAGCAACTGTTTGGGCGCAGCATTCGCCATGGGCTTTTCTCGCGTCGATGGTATGAGCGGCCTGCGCGCCCGGGTGCAGGCTCAAGCGGCGTTTGGTGCAACAAAACGGCGTGCGCCGCAAGGCCGACGCAACGGCAATTGGGTCAGGCTCGACCGTTGCGGGCAAGCGCGTAGGCGCGCTCGGTCACGTCATTGAGCGCCTTTTCGACCTCGACGCGCGTCGCTTCGAGCGCGGCGTCGTCGGCGTCGCGCGGGACGCGGATCTCCGCGCCGCGCACCAGGCCCATGCGGCCGAACGGAAGGCTGATCGGCGTCTTGTCCCAGTTGTCGAGCCGCTTCACGCGGCTCGTCACCATGCCGAGCGGCACGATCGGGCACTGCGAGTATTTTGCCAGCGTCACGATGCCGAGGCCGGCGACGCGCGCGACCTTCGGCACGTCGGCGGTGACGACGACGTTCCCGCCCGATTTCAGCTCGCGCATCATGCCGGTGAACGCCTGCAGCGCCTTCTTGCGCACGAACTCGCCGCCGTGATCGCCGGCGCCGCGCAGGAACTTCTTCAGGCCGAGATGCATCCCGGCGCGCGTGAGGATCTCGCCGTCGCGGTGGTAGGTGGTGAGCGGGACGAAGCGGTCTTCCTTGCCCTTGCGGCCGAGGAATGGAATGAGGAAGTGCTCGCCGTGCCAGAGCGCGACGATGACGGCATGATTATTGTCGAACGGCGCGTAGAAGTCCTGCTCCGGCTCGCGCACCACGGGGTTGGTGCGGCCGACGAGCCAGTAATGCGCGGCGAGCAGATAGCCCGCCGTCGCAACCGCCGCCTGCGAACGAACGATCGATTTCAACATCGCGGCCCGGATAGCATCAGGCCAGCGAATCGTGCAAGGCGCGCCGTGCCCGCCAGTCGCGCGTGATTGCGATCACCCGCGCATGCCGCGCCGTTCCCGCCGCGACCAGCGCGCCGTGGCGGGGTTGGGCGGCGTTGTAGACGAGCGTCCGGCCGTCGAGCGTGGTGAGCCTGCCCCCCGCCTCATGGACGATCAGATCGGCCGCGGCCAGATCCCAGTCGTTGCTGTTCTTCGACGCGAACGTGACGTCGAGCGTGCCGGCGCCAACGCGCGTGAGCCGCAGCGCGAGCGAATGCACCTTCGGCTCGGCCACGATGCCGGGCGCGGATTTCTCCAGTTCGCCGATCATCGGCTTGGGGCCCGCGACATGCGCGCCGGCGAGATCGCTGCCGGCATTGGGCGTGATCCGCTCGCCATCGCGTGTTGCGCCTTCGCCTGCGGCTGCGAGGTAAAGACCGTCCCCCGCCGGCGCGAATACCGCGGCCGCGACCGGGCGGCCGTTCTCCACCAGCGCGACCGAGACCGCCCAGTCCGTGCGGCCTGCGAGGTAGGCGCGCGTGCCGTCGATCGGATCGACGATCCACAGCCGCGCGCCGGAAAGCCGTGCGCGGTTGTCTTCGGTTTCCTCGGAGAGCCAGCCGCAATCCGGGGCGAGCCGCGTGAGGCGCTGGCGCAGGAAGCGGTCGACCGCGATGTCGGCCTCGGTTACCGGCGAGTCGCCGGACTTGGTCCAGGATTTGAGCTGTTCGGTGCGGAACGTCGAGGCCGCGAGTGCGCCGGCTTCGCGGACGATGCTCGCAAGCTCGTCCTTGAATGGTACGCGCGTGGTCGGCTCAGGTGCCCGCAACGGTCAGTCCTTCCAGGCGCACGGTCGGCGCGTTGGTGCCGTAGCGGAAAGTGAGATCGTTCGCCGGTTCGAGCGATGCGAACATGTCCTTGAGGGTACCGGCGATTGTCACCTCGCTCACCGGAAACGTCAGTTCGCCATTCTCGATCCACAGTCCCGACGCGCCGCGGCTGTAGTCGCCGGTGACGAGATTGGCGCCCATGCCGACCAGTTCGGTGACGTAAAAGCCGTCCTTGATCGCGCCGATCAGTTCCTGCGGGCTCGCGCGGCCGGCCGCGAGGTGCAGGTTGGTCGGCGAGGGGGAGGGCGACGACGAGACGCCACGCGAGGCGTGGCCGGTGGTGGTGAGCGAGAGCTCGCGCGCGGTCGCGCTGTCGAGGAACCAGGAGGTCAGCACGCCGTCGTCGATCACCGCGAGTTCGCGTCCGGCCACGCCCTCGCCGTCGAACGGATGCGAGCGCAGGCCGCGCGGACGCAGCGGATCGTCGACGATGCGGGTGCCTTTGGGAAACAACCGCTCGCCCATCCGGTCCTTGAGGAAGCTCGTCTTGCGCGCAATGGAAGAGCCGTTGATCGCCGAGGCGAGATGCCCGACCAGCGAGCCGGCGACGCGCGGGTCGTAGACCACCGGCACGCGGCGCGTCTCGACCTTGCGCGCGTTGAGCCGCTTGACGGCGCGCTCGCCGGCGCTGCGGCCGATCTTCTCGATCGCCTCGAGGTCGCCGGCGTGCCGCGCGGAGGAATAATCGTAATCGCGCTCCATGCCGGTGCCTTCGCCGGCGATCGCCGTCGCGGAGACCGAGTGGCTCGACGCGACGTACGAGCCGCGGAAGCCGTGGCTTGTCACCAGCACCATGCCGCCGATGCCCGCCGCAGCGCTGGCACCGCCGGATTTGCTTACGCCCTTGACCGCGAGCGCCGCGCCTTCGGCCGCGCGCGCATGGCGCTCCAGCGTGGTCACATCGGGGAGTGACGGGTCGATCAGGTCGAGGTCGGGGAGCTTCTTCGCCAGCAGCGCGGCGTCGGCGAGCCCGGCATATTTGTCCTCCGGCGCGACACGCGCCATCGCGACCGCGCGCTCGGCGAGCGCCGCCGCGCCGTTGCCCTTCAGGTCGTTGGTCGAGACCACCGCCTGCTTGCGCCCGATCAGCACGCGCAACCCGACATCGTCGCCTTCGGCGCGTTCGGTCTCTTCGACCTTGCCGTCGCGCACCTCGACCGAGAGCGAGACCGAGCGCACCGCAACCGCGTCGGCCGCGTCGGCGCCGGCCTTGCGCGCGGCCTCGACCAGGCGTTCGGCAAGCGCGATGAGCGGGGATTGATCGAGGAGGTCTGACATGGAGTGCGTTTCGGTTTAGGGGGCGGGCAGGGCGGTGACAAGCCCGCCGGCGAAGGCCGCCGAACCGGCGGCACCCGCCCTATGTTGGTTTCCCGTTCCTTATCGGCAAGTGTCGAATCCGCGCGAATTGCCCCGCTTCGCGACAATGCCAGCGTTCACGGCAACGCACCGTCAAGCATGTGACGCGAACAAGGCGCCGGCACGCCCTGTTAACCAGCGCCATTAAGCTCATCCGGACCGCGCCGTGGCATGCTCGCGCCAACGTCCGGACACAAAACAAAAAGTCCGGCAGGGAGCGAATTGTGAGGCGTCAAACCGAGCTCGGCGGGCCCTCCGCCGGGTCGAGCCGCACCGTGCGGCTCGACCCCCACGCACTGCCCATCCGTTTCACCGTGAGCGATGCCGTGGCGGACGAGGCGCTGCGGCACGTCGAGCTGCACCGCGAACGCGTGATCCTGCGCCGTGCGGTCCAAGGCATGCGCATCGCGCTCAATGTCCCGGTCAAGGCATTCCGCGGCGTTGCGATCCGGCTCATCCCCGAGCAGGAGAGCCGGCCGGCGGGCATCGGGGTCTATCTCGAGCACCTCGATCCGGCGCTCTCGATCGAGCTCTATTCGGCGGAGAACGCCGACGACGTGGTCGCCGAATGGCAATTGTGGTCGCGCGTGCTCGGCGTGCCGCCGCTCGTCGCGGGCAGCGACGGCGAGTTCAGCACGCCGTTCCCGCAACTCGGCGCCGTGCGCATCAAGACGCCGACACAGCGCCGCCGCCGCCGTTCGCCGCTTTCGAAGCGCCGCCCGAAGTTTCTCGCGCGCCGCCGCGCCGGTGTCAGCCGTGTCGTGCCGCTCGTCCATCGTGGCGAGCGCGAGATCATCGCGCGCAGCTAGGGACAGGTCCTTCCCGGACCGTGCGCTAGCCCTTCACGTCGAGCAGCTCGACCTCGAAGATCAGCGTGGCGTTCGGCGGGATCACGCCGCCCGCGCCGCGCGCGCCGTAGCCGAGCTCGGGCGGGATGATCAGCGTGCGCTTGCCGCCGACCTTCATGGTGGCGACGCCTTCGTCCCAGCCGGCGATCACGCGCCGCACGCCGATCGGAAATTCGAAAGGCTGGCCGCGATCGACCGAGGAGTCGAACTTCTGCCCCTTGGCGCCATTCACGTAGAGCCATCCGGTGTAATGCATCACGCAGGTCTGCCCGGTCTTCGGCGTCGCGCCGGTGCCGACCTTGCTGTCCGCGATCTGCAGTCCCGATGGTGTGGTCATGGTCTTCCCGGCGGCTTGAGCCATTGCGGCGGTGGAGGAGCCGACGGCGGCGACAGCCAGTGCGGCGGCGAGGGCGATGGTCTTGAGAAGCTGCATTGTCGTCCTTCTCGAAAGGTCGTTCGGCGCACCCGTCTAGCACTGGCCGGCGGTGCCGGCCATCGGGCTTGCCCATCCCCGGATACCATCGTCGTGTGCGCTGCGGTATCCCAAGTCTTCCGCAATTCGTCTTGACCCGTGCGTGGCGCCGCGCTCGCGCTGGTTACAAGGCAAAGCACAAGAAGTAAGCTGACTGCGCCAGCCGGCGCGGCAGAACACGCTATCGCCGTGGAGGGTCTCTCGCGCGGCGATGGTTCGTGCGCGTCTGGCCGTCGTGCGTGGAAATCAATTCGGGGCAGGGATCATGTGGTTTCGATCGTCCGATTGTAATCGCGCGAGTGGTCCGGCGTGGCGCATTTGTCCGGCCGCTCTGTTGTTGCTCTTGATCGCCTTTGCGCCAACAGCGGCGACGGCCCAGGGGCCTTCTCCGGCGGCGCGCGCGGAGCTCGAGCAGCGCGTGACGGACATCGTGAACATGTTCGAGAAGGACCCGCGCTACAACAGAGGCAAGACCCCGAAGCAGATCAGGGACGGCGTCGAGTTCGTCACCGGCAACGTGCTGTTCGTGCTCGGCCACGAGACGGCGCACGCGCTGATCAGTGAACTGGGCATTCCGGTGCTCGGGCGCGAAGAGGACGCGGCCGACGCGCTTGCGACCATCGTCGCGCTCAAGATGGCGAATTCCTTCGCCGACCGCGTCGTCACCAACGCGGCACGGGGCTGGTTCCTGGCCGATCAGCGCGACCGGAAGGAAGGCAGCCCGTCGACCTTTTACGACGAGCACGGCATCGACCTGCAGCGGGCCTATTACATCGTTTGCCTGATGGTCGGCGGCGAACCTGAAAAATTCGCCGACCTCGCCAAGGAGGTGAAGCTCCCGGATGAGCGGCAGGGGACGTGCCAGGGCGACTACAGCAATGCCTCGTGGTCATGGGACCAGGTGCTGAAGCCGCACCTGCGCAAGCCGGGCGATCCGAAGACGAAGATCGCGGTCAACTATGGGCCGCCGGGCGATTACGCCACGCTCGCCGAACTCGGCCGCAAGCTTCAGATTCTGGAGACCGTCGCCGAGTGGCTGTCGGAGGACTTCGCCTGGAAGCGGCCGATCACGCTCGAGATGCAGCAGTGCGGAAGCCCCGGCGCCCGCTGGGAGCTCGATACCAAGAAGGTGATCGTGTGCTACGAGATCATCCGTGAGTTCGTCCAGCTTCATCGTGGCTACGGGCAGGCCGAATTGGTGCCGGGCAGGATCATGATGTCGAGGAACAACAAGGTCATCCGCATGGCGGCGAAGTCGTCGCAGAAGAAGGCGCTGCGCTCCGCGCGCAAACGTTAGAGCAAGCGACGGCAGCTACAGCGTATAGGCCTGATAAAGCGCGTCGCCGGCGAGCGCGGCGAACAGTATCAACCCGGCGTCGCGGTTCGACTTGAACAGGCGCAGGCACAGATCCGGATCGGCGATGTCGAGGCGGTCGATCTGCCAGCCGAGATGCGCGCCGAACAGGATGCAGCCGACGACGAACACCGGACCGGCGCCGGCCGCAGCGCCGGACAGCCCGATCAGCAGCACCGCGACGGTGTAGAAACAGATGAGCGCGAGCCGCGTGCGCGCGCCGAACAGCCGCGCGGTCGATTTCACGCCGACCAGTGCGTCGTCCTCGCGGTCCTGATGCGCGTAGATCGTGTCGTAGCCGATCACCCAGGCGATCGATCCGGCATAGAGCAGCAGCGCCCCGGCATCGAGCCGCGAGAACACCGCGGCCCACCCCATCAGCGCGCCCCACGAGAAGGCGAAGCCGAGGATGATCTGCGGCCACCAGATGATGCGCTTCATCAGCGGATAGATCGCCACGACGCCGAGCGACGCGATTCCGACAAGGACCGTGAAGCGGTTGAACTGCAGCAGCACGAGGAGCCCGACCAGCGCCTGCGCCACGAGGAATGCCGCCGCCGCCTTCACGCTCACCTGTCCGGAGGGAATCGGCCGCGAGCGCGTGCGCGCGACCCTGGCGTCGAGGTCGCGATCCAGAATGTCGTTCCAGGTGCAGCCCGCGCCGCGCATCACGAACGCTCCGACGAAGAACAGCACGACGTGCCAGGGATCAGGGTAGGGGCGTCCGGTCCCGATCGCCGCAAGGCCCGCCGACCACCAGCACGGCAGCAGCAACAGCCATGCGCCGATCGGACGGTCGGCGCGGGCGAGGCGCAGATACGGACGCGCCCACGACGGCGCGAGCGTATCGACCCAGTTTCCTGTGGAATCGGCGACGCGGCCGATTTCGCTCATTTGGTGAGCACGTTCCCGGTCAGCGTATCGAGCCCGCCGCTGCGCGGAGCGAGCGGATCGAGCGTGCCGCCGCGCGTGGTGCTGAGCGCTTCGCTCAGGCCCGGACCGGACGGCTTGGCGGGGCCGGCGGCCACGCTGCAAACCTGCGTCTGGGCCTTCATGGTCTTGTCATGGTTAGACTTCATCTGCGCGACGGCTTCCGGAGGGATGCCACATGACTGCGCGTTCGTGGTCACGAACTTGACCACTTTCGCCTCCGCGGCGGCGAACGACTTGATGTGACTGCAGGCCTCTTCGCGCGGCACCTTCTTCTGCATCGCGGCCTTCAGCACGTTGGCGCGCTTTTCGGCTTCCGCGCGCAGCGGCGTGAAGTCCTTGAAACAGGGGGGCTCGCCGCGCTGCTGCGGAGGCGGGGCAGCCGGCGCGGTGTTGAAGCCGGGCATGCCGGCTCCGGCGCCCGGGAAGCCCATGCCGGGGCCGAGCATCTGCGCGGCAGCGCCGACGGTAAGTCCGAGGAACAGGGTCGCGGCGACCGGCAATGCCCGCATGATCATCTCTCCCAGCCCCCGCAGCCCCTCTCTTGTCCGCGAACGTGACAAGGTCAAGTTTTTTATCGCGGACAAATCCGACCATAACACGGCAAGCGTACGGAATCACTTGCGAATCTCGCCCCTGCGGGCTGGATCGGGCGCAACCGTCCGGATAAACCGGAAACCATGGCGCCCTACGATTTCCGCACCCCGCGACTCTTTCTCGACGTCCCGCTCAGCGCCGGGGGTGAGGTTCCGCTGGAGCGCGAGCAGGCGAATTATCTCCTCAACGTGCTGCGCCTCAAGCCGGGGGGCGACGTGCTCGTGTTCAACGGGCGCGAGGGCGAGTGGCACGCGCGGCTCGCGGCCTCGGGCAAGAAGGGCGCGAAACTCTCCATCGTCGAACGCACGCGCGACCAGACCGCGCCTCTCGACCTGCATTACCTGTTCGCCCCGCTCAAGCACGCGCGGCTCGACTACATGGTGCAGAAGGCGGTCGAGATGGGCGCCGCGCGGCTGCAGCCGGTGCTGACCCGTCACACCCAGGCGGAGCGCGTCAATCTGGCGCGCATGCGCGCCAACGCGATCGAGGCGGCCGAGCAATGCGGCATCCTCAACGTTGCGCAGGTCGCCGAGCCGGTGAAGTTCGGCGAGTTCGTGCGTGGCTGGACGGCGGATCGCCTGCTCGTGTTCTGCGATGAGGATGCCGAGGTGAAAGACCCCGCCGCGGCGCTCCTTGCCGCGCGGGGCGGCGGCATCGCCGGAGCCTTGCCGGTCAGCGTGCTGATCGGTCCGGAGGGTGGCTTCGCCGAGGAAGAGCGCGAAACATTGTTGAAGCTTCCCAATGTGATTCGCCTCGCCTTGGGTCCGCGCATCCTGCGTGCCGACACGGCAGCGGTCGCGGCCTTGGCGCTGGTCCAGGCGGTCCTCGGCGACTGGCGCTAGCGAGCGCATGATCCGGCAAAGCCAAGATCTGCGCCAAAGCCAAAGATCGCTGTGGAACCAAAGATCGCCCTAAGCGTTCTCGGTCGCCATCACGCCAGGGGAATGGCTGAAAGCCGGCGCCTTTGCGCCCCACTGCGGCCGGGTTTTCCCGCAGTTTTGGCTGCGCGCACCGAGGGGTGTGTCGCGCGTTGAAGGGGCGTGCGATTTTTCGACATTGGCACGGGAAAGGGTGGACCATGTCCGACGATTACAAGTTCGGCATCGAGGAGGAATTCTTCCTGGTGGACGCGGAGACCAAGTCGGTCGCGCGCGAGATGCCGCCGGGATTCCTCGAGAAAGTGAAGTCGATCACCGGAGGGCAGGTGATGGGCGAGATGCTGCAGTCGCAGATCGAGGTCGCCACCTCGCCGCACGGCAACATCGCGGACGCGCGCACCGAGCTGCGCTTCCTGCGCCAGACGGTTTCCAACATCGCGGCCGAGCACGGCCTCGCGATCCTGGCGGTCGGCACGCATCCGACCGCGCAATGGCGCAACGCGACGCAGACGCAGGCCGAGCGCTACGACATCGTGATGGAAGACCTGCAGATGATCGGCCAGCGCAACATGCTGTGCGGCCTGCATGTGCACGTCGAGCTGCCCGACCCGGACGACCGCGTCGACATCATGATGCGCATGCTGCCCTACCTGCCGCTGTTCATCGCGCTCGCGACCTCCTCGCCGTTCTGGCGCGCGCGTCCGACCGGGCTGAAGGGCTATCGGCTGGCGGCGTATGACGAGCTTCCGCGCACGGGCGTGCCGGAGCTGTTCCGCACCCCGGCCGAATACGAGACCTATATCCAGGCGCTGGTGAACGCCGGCGTGATGGAGAATTCGAGCTATGTGTGGTGGGCGATCCGGCCGTCCTTGAAGAATCCGACGCTCGAACTGCGCGCGCCGGATTCGTGCACGTTGGTCGAGGATTCGATTGCGATCACCGCGCTCTATCGCACGCTGGCGCGCCACCTCACGCGCAATCCGTGGCAGAACTGGGATCTGACCGCGGTGACGCGCGCGATCGTGGTGGAGAACAAGTGGCGCGCGCAGCGCTACGGCGTGCACGGCACCCTGGTCGACATCTCCGGCAACGGCGCGATCTCGGTCGCCGACATGCTCGACGGCGTGCTCGAGGACGTGGAGCGGGACGCGCTCGCGCTCGGGTGCCTGAAGGAAGTGCAGCACTGCCGCGCGATCGTCGGCAGCGGCACCTCGGCCGACACCCAGTTAGCGGTGTTCGAGCAGGCGCAAGGCCGTGCCGAGAATCGCGACGGCGCCTTGCGCGCGGTCACCGAGTGGATCGCCGAGGCGACGCTGCAGTAGCCCACACGTCATCCCGGGGCCGGCCGACAGGCCGGAGCCCGGGATCCATAACCACGACCGGTTCTTGTCCGCACGTTTCGTGGGTTTGGATTCCGGCCCTCGCTTCGCGAGGCCGGAATGACACTGTTACTTCGGCGGCTCGCATCCGTTCTTCTGCGCGCCACGCTCGGCCGCCGCGAGCTGGCCGCGCACTTGCGCCAGTTCGGACCGGTAGGCCGCATAGCTCACGATCGCTCCGCCGGGCGAGGCTTCCGCCTTTGCGGCGAGCTCGGAGAGTTCCTTCACCCGGCCGGAGAGGCCCTTGCGCTGATTATTGATCTCGAAGCACGGCATGGTGTCGTACTTGTCGTGCACCACCGTGGCGAAAGCCCCCGGATCGCTCACGCTGCCGCAAGCGGCGCACAGCGCCGCGAGCGTGATCGCGAAGACGATAGCGCTAGCGCGAACCACCATGCGGCCCCCATGGTCCGGGATCGGATGCGCCGGGCGCGGGCGCTGCGGGATTGGTGGGCGCGCCGAGCTCGATGGGCGGGCGGCTCGGCAGGAACGGCTTGCCGCCGGTATTCTGGCCGCCGGCATTCGAGGTACCGAACGGCCCGTCCGGCAGCGGCTGCTGCTGTGCCTGTTCGTCCTGTGGCTCGAACTGTTCGTCCGCTTGATCGTATTGCGGCACCGCGAGCGGGCCGGGATCATGCCCGCCGGCGAACTTCACCAGCGCGTCGACACGCGAATCGACCGACGGGTGCGTGGCGAACAGGTCGGCGAAACCCTCGCGCGGATTGTCGACGCACATCTCCATCACGGCCGAGGTCGCGGCATGCAGTTCGCCGCGATTCTCGATCTTGCGCAGCGCCGAGATCATGGCGTCGGGATTCTTCGTCAGCTCCACCGAGCCCGCATCGGCAAGGAACTCGCGTTTGCGCGACAGCGCAAAGCGGATGACGATCGACAGGAACCAGGCGACTGCGATCAGCGCGACCGCGATCACGATCGCGATGCCGGCGCCGCCCCGGCCGCGGTCGCTGTCGCCCGACGAGCGTCCCCAGCCGCCGCGCGAATAGAAGAAGGTGCGGAAAAAGAACTCGGCGAAGAACGAGATCACGCCGGCAATGATCACCGCGATCACCAGCATGCGCACGTCGCCGTTGCGGATGTGGGTCAGCTCATGGCCGAGCACGGCCTCGATCTCGGCATCGTCGAGCGCGTCGAGCAGGCCGGTCGTCACCGTGACGGCGTACTGCTTCTCGTTCATGCCGCTGGCGAAGGCGTTGAGCGATGGGTCCTCCATCACTTTCAGCTTCGGCATCGGGATGCCGCGCGAGATGCAGAGGTTCTCCAGCAGGTTATAGAGCCGCGGCGCGTCCTTTCGCGTCACGTCCTGCGCGCCGGTCACCATGTCGACGATCGACTGGTTGAACTTGTAGGCGATCAGGATCCAGAGCGCAGCGCCGACGGTGGCGAACGGCGCCGCCCACAGCAGGTCGTTCCACGCCTTGCGCAGCAACCACTGCAGCGAGGCGTCCCATTGCATCGCTTCCGCCGCGAGCGCGCCGGCGAACACCATCACGTAGACGAGGAAGAACAGACCGATCAGCAGCGCAACCGAGCGGCGCCGGTTCGCCTGGATGTGCGTGTAGAGACCGTAGGCTGCTGCCATGTTCGCTACCCGTCATCCCGGCCAAGCGCTGCGCAGCAGCGCGCGAGCCGGGACCCACATGTGCGAAGCATTCTGTCCATCTTCATGGCGCAGTCATGGGTCCCGGGTCTCCCGCGTTACGCGCGGTCGCCCGGGACGACAAGCCGTGATCAGAACTTCACCTGCGGCGCCTGCTCGACCTGGGCGCGCGTTTCGCCGAGGTCGAAGAAGGCGTGCTCGCGGAAGCCGAGCGGACCGGCGATCAGCACGGCCGGGAAGTTCTGGATGCCGGTGTTGTATTCCTGCACGGCATTGTTGAAGAAGCGCCGCGCCGCCGCGAGCTTGTTCTCGATGTCGGACAATTCGCCCTGGAGCTGCTGGAAGTTCTGGTTCGCCTTGAGGTCCGGATAGGACTCCGACAGCGCGAACAGTTGCCGCAGCGCGCCGGACAGCATGTTCTCGGCCTGGACCTTCTGGTCGATGCTCGGCGCCGCGACCGCGGTCTGGCGCGCCTTGATCACCGCTTCGAGCGTGCCGCGCTCGTGCGTGGCGTAGCCCTTCACGGTCTCGACCAGGTTCGGGATCAGGTCGTGGCGCTGCTTGAGCTGGACGTCGATGTCGGCGAACGACTGGTTGACCCGCTGCCGCATGGCAACAAGGCCGTTGTAGATCATGATGATCCACACCACGAGCACGACAAGGACACCGATGACGATCCAGGTCGTCGAAATGTTGGACATGGGGGCTCCTTAAGGGCTCTCCGGAAGGTGATTTGCGCGCACAGACTAGCCGATTGATTGCGACTGCGGCAGGGCGGCGGGGGGCCGTGCCAACTTCCTGGCACTTCAGCGGTTTTTAGTCGTGCCCGGGTGACCCGAGGTTCAAACCGGCGCCGGGTTCCGGCCAGCGGGAACTCGCGCGCCCCCGGTTCGTTGAACCGGCGCAACCCGAGGAACCCTCATGATCGCGCGCAAAACCCTCGCCGCAGGACTGGTCCTGGCGGCGATGACGCCTGCGCTGGCGCAGGAGCGCCAACCGCTGCAGCTCTCGCTGTTCTCGCTGCGCGCGACGGCGGCCTATCCGCTGCGCCAGGATTCGAGCCAGTGGCTCGGCTCGAACCTGATCGGCGCGAGCGTCGTCAGCGCGACCAGCGAGCGCATCGGCAAGATCACCAATCTGATCCTGAGCGACGACGGCAAGGTCGAGGCCGCGGTGATCAAGGTCGGCGGCTTCCTCGGGCTGGGCGGCAAGACCGTCGCAGTGACCTACGATTCGCTCAACATCTCGCGCAACGACAAGGGCGACGCGATCGATCACGTCACGATCGCGGCCACCAGGGACGATCTGCTGCGCGCCGCCTCGTTCAAGAGCCTGCGCCAGCAATTGGCGCAGGTGCGGGAGAGGCGGTAGAGCCCTATCGCCAAATTCGGAATCGAGTCAGGCGGTGCTCCGAGCGAGCGGCAAACTCCGCTGTGCTCCCCTCCCCCTTGCGGGCAGGGCTATCGCATTTGGGCCAGCATACTGATGAGGAAGGCATCGTCCCAGCCGGCCTTTTTGATCTTGCGTCGGATCGAGGCTTTGTCGGGGTGCGAGCGGAGCATGTTGAGTGCCAGCTTGCGAAGCAGTGCGAGGTTGGCGGGGGCGTTGTCCTTTCGGCTGCGGGCGCGATCTTCGTCGAAGACAACATCGAGAACCCAGTGCAATTGGTTCTCGATACTCCAGTGGGAGCGTGTGACCGCCACCAGTTCGGCGGGCGAGAGCACGAACGAAAGCAGGAAGTGTCGAACCATCGGCGGTTCGTCCTTGCCGTTGAGCCGGCGGCGCAGTTCCACCCGACCAACTGCAGCGATTCCGGGAAACGCGTGCTTCTCGGCGAGTTCGGCGGCAGGGACCACCACAGCGCTGCGTTGCTCCTCGCGGCCATGGCTCGCGCGAGCCGAGCGTTGCACCAACGCGTGCTCTGCCATTGGTTCGAGCAGACTTTGCGCATCGGCAAACAACGCGGACTGGTTCTCCTTGAGAGCGAGCACGTATTGGCCGCCGCGCGCCAGGATGCCACTGGCCATGGCGGCATGGCAGTGCAGCGCATCGGCCGTGACCGTGCAGCCATCGAGCGACAGCAACTCCAGAACCTCCAGCGCTGCAGCCACTTCGTTGCGCTTGGGCGCCACACGCTGCGCAATCGCAAGCCGCGCCTCGGCAGCCCAGACATTGACCAGATGCAGCGGCGTGGTGCGCCGGCCATGTTCGAAGGCGCCGCGCAACGCCTTGCCGTCGATGGCCACCACGCCCCGCAGATTCCTGGCGAACTCGCCCATGAACTGTCGGAAAGCGGCTTCGAACGCGATTGGGTCCAGCAAGCGGAACACCCGGCTGAACGTATCGTGGCTC
Organism: Xanthobacteraceae bacterium; assembly: GCA_035277225.1. GTDB lineage: Bacteria > Pseudomonadota > Alphaproteobacteria > Rhizobiales > Xanthobacteraceae > PALSA-894. The sequence continues at coordinate 429 of DATEKY010000444.1, read as the reverse complement.
GGTATCCCGTGCTCCAGGCGCAGAAATTGCCGCAACAGCGGCTCCTTGGAGGAGCCAAAGTCCGCCATGTCGGCGCAACTCTCGGCTCCGCAAAGCACTGCTGCCAGCGCAACAACCAGAATCTCCGGCAACTCGTGGCGAGCGTTCGCCGCGCGAGGATCCGGCAGCGACCCAAATGTCTCTTGGAAGCGTTCCATCCGACCCCCCTCGCATCTTGGGAGTCGTCTTCAGAATCCATACGCCCCGCCAGCGCAAGGCCACGCTCAAATGCGATTCCCCTGCCCTTGCGGGGAGGGGTTAGGGGTGGGGGTCGAGCGCCGGTTCACTGGTGTCGCGACAAACTCCGACCCCCCTCCCTAGCCCTCCCCCACAAGGGGGGAGGGAACACGCCTGCACGTGGGAGAGAGAACACAGCGGAGCGTGGGGCAG
>DATEKY010000443.1:0-4159 GCA_035277225.1 Xanthobacteraceae bacterium | reverse complement strand
GCTCGTCGCGGTCGGCGACGTCGGCTATTTCGACCGCGACGGCTATCTCTATATCTGCGACCGCAAGTCCGACATGGTGATCTCGGGCGGCGTGAACATCTATCCGGCCGAGATCGAGGCGGTGCTGATCACCATGCCGGGCGTCGCCGACTGTGCGGTGTTCGGCATTCCCGACGCCGAGTTCGGCGAGGCGCTCGCCGCCCATGTGCAGCCGCATAACGGCGCGCCGCTCGAGCGCGAGGCGGTGCGCTCCTTCCTGAAGGAGCGCATCGCCGACTACAAGGTGCCGCGAGTAGTGGAATTCTCCGACGCGCTGCCGCGCGAGGAGAGCGGCAAGATCTTCAAGCGTCGCCTGCGCGATCCGTATTGGCAGGATGCCGGGCGGCGCATTTAGCGCGCATGATCCCGAAAAGTGGGAACCGGTTTTCGGACCAGATCATGCGCAAAGGAATTCCGCCTTTCCGTGCCGAGCACGTCGGCAGCCTGTTGCGGCCGATGAGCCTGCTCGCGCTGCGCCGCCGCTTTGCCAATGGCGAGGTCGACCAGGCGACGCTGACCGCCGCCGAGGATCGCGCGATCGAGGACGCGATTGCGCTGCAGCAGCGCGTCGGCCTGCGGCTCGCGACCGACGGCGAATTCCGCCGCGCCTCGTATCACAGCTACTTCTATCGCCAGCTCGGCGATATCGCGTTCGCGGCGCCGGAGGGCGCGGCCGGCACGCGCGGGGCCCAGCCGATCGCCATGATCAACAGCCGCATCGCCTGGAAAGGCCCGATCCACGGCGCCGACTTCGCATTCCTGCAAAAGCGCGTGCAGGCGACGCCGAAGATCACCATCCCCGGCCCCTGCGCGCTGCACTTCCGCGGCGGCGACGCGGCCGTGACCGCACGCGCCTATCGCGACGTCGAGCAGTTCTGGGACGACATCGTCGCGGCATTTCAGCAGGAGCTGGCTTCGCTCGCGGCGGCCGGCTGCGCTTACGTGCAGATCGACGAGACCGCCTTCGCCAAGTTCGGCGACCCCGACGTTCGAGCAACGCTCACCGCGCGCGGCTACGATCCCGACGCGCTGATCGACAAATATATCGCGGTGACCAATCGCGCGATCCGCGACGTGCCCGGCCTGCGCATCGGCATGCATCTGTGCCGCGGCAACCGCGCCGGCCAGTGGCATGCGGAAGGAAGCTACGAGGCGGTCGCCGAGACGCTGTTCAACGCGCTCGACATCGGTTTCTTCTTCCTCGAATACGACAGTCCGCGCGCGGGCGATTTCTCGCCGCTGCGCTTCGTGCCGCAGGACAAGTCGATCGTACTTGGCCTCGTCTCGACCAAGACGAATTTCCTCGAGGACAAGTCCGCGCTGCGGCAGCGCATCGACGAGGCGAGCCGTTTCGTCCCACTCGAGCGCCTGGCCGTCAGCCCACAATGCGGCTTCGCCAGCACCGAGTTGGGCAACCCCATCGATGCCGGAATGCAGGAAGCCAAGCTGCGGCTGGTGGTAGAGTTGGCGCAGGATACCTGGGGCACGGCCTGAGGGAGGAGACGATGCGCGCATTGAGGCTCACCGGAGTGGCGCTTGCACTCGCGCTGGCGGCCGGCCCGGCGTTGGCGGCCGACACGCTCAAGCTCGCGATCGGCCAGCGCGGCCTGTGGGATTCGGCGATCGCCGAGATCGGCACGCAGGCCGGGATCTTCGCGAAGCATAACCTCGAGCTGCAGGTGTTCTACACCTCCGGCGGCGGCGAGACGCAGCAGGCGGTGATTTCCGGCTCGGCCGACATCGGCGTGTCGCCCGGCACGCTCGGCGTGCTCGGCGCCTTCGGCAAGGGCGCGCCGGTCCGCATCATCGCGGGCGAGGCGACCGGCACCGCCGAATACTACTTCGTCAAGGCGGACTCGGCGGTGCAGAAGGACTTCAAGGGCGTGAAGCCGGAGATGACGCTCGCCTATTCGACCAACGGCTCGGGCACGCACATCACGGCGCTGCGCTTCATGAAGGACTACGGCTTTGCGGCGAAGCTGGTCGCGACCGGCAACGTGCCGGCGACCTTCACCCAGGTGATGTCGGGCCAGGTCGACATCGGCTTCTCGACCCCGCCGTTCGGGCTCGATGCGCTCTCTGAGGGCCGCAGCCGACTGATCGCACTCGCGAACGACCTGCCGAGCGTGCGGAATCAGACGGTGCGCGTGACGATCGCCAACGCGAACGATCTCGCCAAGCGGCGCGAGGTCTACGACCGCTTCATCCGCGCGTATCGCGAGGCGATCGACTGGATGTATGCCAACGACGCAGCGATCGAGGCGTTCGCCAAATATGCGGCGATCACGCCCACGATGGCGCGCACGGTGCGCGATCAATTTTATCCGAAAACGATGCTGCAGCTCGACCGCATCGAGGGCATCAGCGAGCTGATGCAGGACGCGATCGCGTTCAAGTACATTCCGGCGGCGCTGAACCAGCAGCAGCTCGACGAGCTGCTCCAGTTGCCGAAGCGATAGCGCTCATTCGCCGCGACCGCTCTCCAATAGGGCCGTTGTCATCGGGCGCGTTTTGATCGAACCTCTCGAGGTTTCCGCAACCGTTGCGCCGCGATCGGGGCCAGTGTTGGACGCAAAGAAGCGCATAGCCGCCGCGATCCGGGATCACCTTGCGCGCGAGCGCATGTCACGCGAGCAGTTTGCGTTCCGCACCAGGCTCGGCAAGTCGACGGTCGACAAGCTGCTGACCGGGCTGTTCTCGGACAAGACCCTCGCGATCGTCGAGAGCCACACCAGGCTTCCCTTGCGCGCGATGCTGGACGGCCCCGCAGCGGGGACCGGGCCGGCGTCGCCGGAGCCCGTCCACGACAGCGCGTCGCGCACCGCCCCCTCGATCGCCGTGCTGCCGTTCGTCAACATGGGCCCCGATCCCGCGCAGGACTATTTCGCCGACGGCATGGTCGAGGACATCATCACGGCGCTGTCGCGCGTCCCGCGCCTGCTGGTGATCGCGCGCAACTCGACCTTCACCTACAAGAACCGCGCGGTCGACATCCGCCAGGTCGGCGAGGAACTCGGGGTGCGCTACGTGCTGGAAGGCAGCGTGCGGCGGGCGGAAGACCGGCTGCGCGTCACCGGCCAGCTGATCGACACGTCCAATGGCGCGCATCTGTGGGCCGAGCGCTACGACGGCCGTCTCGACGACGTGTTCGAGCTGCAGGACCGCATCACGGCGCGCGTCGTCGGCGCGATCATGCCGCCGCTCATCGCGGCCGAGCTGTCGCGCACGCGGAGCAAGCGTCCCGACAACCTCGATGCCTATGATCACTACCTCAGAGCGCTCGCGGCCGTCAGGGACATGGCGCGCGAGAGCAACGAGCTGGCACTCGACCATGTCGAGCGCGGGCTGCGGCTCAATCCCGACTATGCGGTCGCGGCCGGTCTCGGCGCGTGGGCCTATACGCTGCGCGTGGCGCAGGACTGGTGCCGCGACCCCGCGCAGGAGAGGACGCGCGGCATCGAGCTTGCCCGGAAGGCGATCGCCCGGGGCGCCGACGATCCCGAAGCGCTGGCGATGGGCGGCTACGCAATCGCGTTTCTTGCCGGGGAATTCCACACCGGCCTCGACGCGATCGACCGGTCGATCGCGCTCAATCCGAACGGCGCGATGGCGCTGTCGCATGCCGGCTGGGTGCGCTGCTATCTCGGCCGCCCGCGCGAGGCGATCGGCGATTTCGAACGCGTCATGATGCTCAGCCCGCGCGAGGTCACGCTGTTCCGGGTGTACGGCGGGCTGACGTTCGCGCACCTGATGCTGCAGGACTACGACGAGGCGGTCAGGTGGGGATGGCGCGCGCTCGACGGCAATCCGAATTTTACGCCGACCTATCGGGCACTTGCCGCTGCGCTGGCGCATCTCGGGCGCGTCGAAGAGGCGCGCGAGGTGGCGCGCCGGCTGCTCGCGCTGATGCCCAATTTCAGCGTCGAGACCGAGACGTTCGTGTTCCGCGAGTCCGGCAAGCTTGACCTGATCCTCGACGGCATGCGCAAGGCGGGCTTGCCGGCATGACACAACGCTCCTCGCCCGATCCGGCGGCGCGGCGCGCGCCGCCGGCGGGATCGCACCTGCTCGTTTCAAACGAACAGGAAGTCGCTCGCGTGCAGATTGGCCGCGATGACGT
>DATEKY010000442.1:0-3989 GCA_035277225.1 Xanthobacteraceae bacterium | reverse complement strand
CGTTTGTGGCTGTTGGGGCGCCTTGTGACCCGCATGTGGGTCTGCAGCCGCGGGCTTCTGTGGTGGCATGGTGTGCCCCGCATGCGGATCTGCCGCAGCGGGCTTCTGAGCCGGGGTCGCGTGGCCGGCATGCGGATCGGGCGCCGTCTTCGCCGTCGATGCAGCGGCCGAACCCATTGCGCCCATGTCGTGCCCCATACCGCCGTGGCCCATGTCTGCCATCGTGAGCAGCGGCCGTGGATCGGGATCCGGTACCGGCGCACTCAAGCCCTCGCGTACGGCGAGCGTGCCGCGCGCGAATCCCGTCCGGTCCATCGACTGCGCAAAGATCGTGAACGCGTCCTGCCCGCTCGGCTCGACGATGACATCGAACGTCTCCGCCACAGCGATCCGGAACTCGTCAACAGTCACCGGATGCACGTTCTGACCATCCGCGGCGACGACCGTCATCTTGAGGCCTGGAATGCGGACGTCGAAGTAGGTCATCGAGGAGCCGTTGATGAATCGGAGACGAACCCGTTCGCCGGGCTTGAACAAGCCCGTCCAGTTGCCGGCCGGCGCCGTGCCGTTCATCAGATACGTGTAGGTGTAGCCGGACACGTCGGCGAGATCCGTCGGCGCCATTCGCATCTGGCCCCACGCCGCGCGCTCGGAAAGCGTCGTGCCCAGGCCGTGTTTACGGACATCGCGGAAGAAATCACCAACCGTGCGCTGATTGAAGTTGTAGTAATCGGACTGCTTCTTCAGTTTTGCAAACAGGCGTTCCGGGTCTTCGTCGGTCCAGTCCGTCAGTAGCACGACGTGCTCTCTGTCGTACTTGAAGGGCTCCGGCTCACGCGGTTCGATGATGAGCGCGCCGTAGAGTCCGAGCTGCTCCTGAAACGCAGAGTGACTGTGGTACCAATACGTGCCGCCCTGCTTGACGTTGAAGCGGTAGACGTACGTTTCACCTGGCCTGATCCCGTTGAAGCTGAGGCCCGGCACACCGTCCATGTTGGCCGGCAGCAAAATGCCGTGCCAGTGAATCGACGCTTCGTCGTCGCGCAGACGATTCGACGCACGCAGGGTGACGGTGTCGCCTTCCTTCCATCGAAGGATTGGCGCGGGAAGCGAACCGTTGACCGTGTGCGCAATCCGGGGCGACCCGGTGAAATTGACGAGCGTCTCGCCAAGATTCAGGTCGAAGTCGGTGCCGGTCAACACGCCTGTCGGCTGCCGCGGCGGCGCACTCTGCGCCCAGACATCGTCTTTCCAGAAGCCGAGTCCTGCGACGACGCCGCCCATCGCGAGCCCCTTCACGAAGGTTCGCCGCGTCGGGCGTGTGATGTCTGAATGCCGTGCTCGATGGTTCAAAGTCATTGGTGCCTGCTTTGACTCGCTGTCGAACTACTTCTGCGAGCCGTCGTGTTTGTGCGGCGCGGGCGGCGACGGCTTCACATCCTCGCCCGCCAGAAAACGCCGCGCTTCCTCTTCTTCGCGCCACTGTTCCGCCGTCTTGGGATTCAGCGCCTCCATCCGGCCGATGTCCGCCTCGGTCAGTTTCGGAAGGCGGCGAATGAAGTGCACGAGCCCCCAGCTGTCGCGTTCGCCTTCAGGCGTTCCGTTGCCCCATCCCGGCATGCCCGTGAGGCGGATACCGTGCTCGATGATCGAGAACAGTTCGCCGTCGGTCAGCGATTGCGTCGCGGCGGCACGCATGTCCGGCACTCGCGGATACATTGCCCGTCCCATCGCGGTGTCCCCGCTGCCGTCGTTGGCGTGGCACGTGGCACAGTGATCGGCGTAGTGGGCCAGCGCCTCTTCAAGCACCGCTTCTGTCGGCTCGACGGGATTCGCGCGGTCGCGCATGGACGCGGGCGTCGCCCAGCGCCGCATGGCGCGCGCGACCATCGCCTCGGCACGGCTCGGCTCATCATGTGCACTCAACCCGCGACTGACGATTGAGTACGCGACGACCGATCCCAACAGCGCGACGAGCACAACGAGCCATACAAAGGCGCGAATCGTTGCTCTCCAGTTGCCACTACTGGCGGCACTGGCGGCGTTTCTGAACGGCATGCCACGTCCAGGGCGACGCCGATGTTCCTTCATTGAAAAAGTCCCTTCCCCAACCGCACGCGATGGTGCGACGACACAGCAGCACGACGGCGTGATGCCGTACGGCGGCGATGATTCGGGCGCTATGCGCCTATGGGAGTGGGATCAGACGCGAAGAACGAGCGGCGTCGTTGTCGGTGGAGCAGTGCCCGGCGGAGAACTGTAGTCGAGGAACGTGTGCGAGTCCCGCAGCGATACGGATTCGACCTGAGCGGCGCCGAGCACGAGTGGCGCTGATTTCGCCGTCAGATCGGCGCGTTCTGCGGGAGTCGTGGTCGCTGGACGGACCAACCCACTGTGCGTGCTGCAATCATGTTCCGACTGGCCGCTGATGAGCGGTCCGCTCGGTGGTTGTGCGGCAGTCTCGTCACATTCGGATCCGGCGCCATGGTGAGTAGCACCCGCGTTCGTCGCCGACTCACACACGAGGGCACACGCCGTTGCCGAGATCGGCAAGCCGGAAAGCACAGTGAGCAGGACGACGGCGAGGCGGTGTCGCCAAGGCACGAATCGAGTATACCGCGACTGTGCGGCCGAGCCTGGCTGGCCCGATCCACTACCCCCAAGATTGGCTCCGGAAACGCTCACAGCGAGGCCCTCCTGAGCCGTAGCGCGTTCCCAATGACCGAGACCGAGCTGAACGTCATGGCGGCGCTCGCGATGATCGGGCTGAGGAGCAGGCCAAAAACGGGATAGAGCACCCCGGCCGCAATCGGCACCCCGAGCACGTTGTAAATGAACGCGAAGAACAGGTTCTGCCGAATGTTCTTCATGGTCGAGCGGCTCAGCCGCCGTGCGCGGACGATTCCCCGGAGGTCACCTTTGACGAGCGTAACCCCGGCACTTTCCATGGCCACATCGGTGCCCGTGCCCATCGCGACGCCCACGTCGGCCGCGGCGAGCGCCGGCGCATCGTTGATGCCGTCGCCGGCCATCGCCACACGCTCGCCGCGCTGCTGCAGCCGCTTCACAACTGCGGCTTTCTGGTCGGGCAGTACGTCGGCCTCAATCTCGTCGATCCCGACGGATCGCGCGACCGCTTCGGCAGTGGTGCGGTTGTCGCCCGTCAGCATCACCACCTTGATGCCGTCACGATGGAGCGCCTGAATCGCCTCCACCGTTGTTGCCTTGATTGGGTCCGCGACGCCGATAAGTCCGGCCGGCTGCCGGTCAATCACCACGAACATGACCGTCTGACCTTCGCGTCGGAGGGCGTCCGCACGATCCCGGAGCGACGCCGCGTCGATGCTCAGCGCTTCCAGGTGACGAAGATTGCCAACTGATACGAGGTGGCCATCGACCGTTCCACTCACGCCCTTGCCGGTCACCGATTCGAAATCGCGAACGTCCGCGAGCTTGAGGTTGCGTTCGCGCGCACCTCCAACGATTGCCGCGGCCAACGGGTGCTCGCTGACGTTCTCGAGGCTGGCGACGAGCCGCAGGAGCGCTGCATCGTCAAACCCGTTTCGCGATTCCACTGTGACGAGCTTCGGTTTCCCCTCGGTCAGCGTGCCCGTCTTATCGACGACGAGCGTGGTGACCTTCTCGAACGTTTCGAGAGCCTCGGCGTTCCGAATGAGCACACCGGCTTCGGCCCCGCGTCCCGTGCCCACCATGATCGACATCGGCGTGGCGAGCCCCAAAGCACACGGGCAGGCGATGATCAACACGGCGACGGCGTTGACGAGGGCATGTGCAAGGCGAGGCTCAGGCCCATACTGTGACCACACGATGAAAGTGACGACCGCAACGCCGATCACGATCGGGACGAACCACGCGGACACTGTGTCCGCAAGCCGCTGAATGGGCGCCCGCGAACGCTGCGCCTCGCTCACCATGCGCACAATCTGCGCAAGCAGCGTATCGCTGCCCACACGGCGGGCTTCCATCAC
>DATEKY010000441.1:0-3286 GCA_035277225.1 Xanthobacteraceae bacterium | reverse complement strand
AGCGCGGTCAGCGAAATCGGCGTGGGCCAGAACGCTGCCCGCCATCGCGGCGAGCCGCCGGTAGAACGCCATGTCGTCCGACGCGAAGTCCCCGACATCGGCAAGCCACGTGCGTTCAACGCCGTCCGCCGCCGCGAACAGCGCGGTCCCCAGGCTGTTTCCCGGTCCGAGTTCCAGCAGCGATTTCGCTTTGCCGCCGGTGACGCGTTCGTGCTGCGCCAGCACGTTCTTCACGAAGTCATGATGCTGCGCGACATTGTGGTCGAGGTTGCCGTGCAGGAACAGCCCGAGCGCCTTGCGCACGCGGTAGCTTGGCATCGCGCGCGACAGCACGATCTTGGCGCCGATCTTCGCCCACCACGGGATAGGCAGCCCGCGCGGTGCTGCGTCGAGCGTCTCTCGCGCCGGCACGATGTCATGCAGTGAACTCAACGCATGATCCCGAAAAGGCCTGTCCCGGACATGATCCGGGATGGGAACCGGTTTTCGGATAAAATCATGCGTCACCAAAAAGCGCTATTTGATGCGCTCGAGCACGCTGACGTAGTTCGCGACCGCCGCCCCGCCCATGTTGAAGATGCCGCCGAGCCTGGCGCCCTTCACCTGGATGTCGCCCGCCGTGCCGGTCAACTGCATCGCCGACAGCGCGTGCATCGACACGCCGGTCGCGCCGATCGGATGACCCTTCGCTTTCAGCCCGCCCGACGGATTGACCGGCAGCCGCCCGTCCTTCTGCGTGAGGCCGTCCTTGATCGCGCGCGCGCCCTGCCCCTCGGGCGTGAGGCCCATCGCCTCATACTCGATCAGCTCGGCGACCGTGAAGCAGTCGTGCGTCTCGACGAACGAGAGGTCGGAGAGCGTGATGCCGGCCTGCGCCAGCGCGCGCTGCCAGGCGTGCGTGCAGCCTTCGAACTTCAGGATGTCGCGCTTCGCCATCGGCAGGAAATCCTGCACGTGCTGCGCGGCGCGGAATACGATCGCCTTCTTCATCTGCAGCGCGGTCTCGACGTCCGCCAGCACGACCGCGGCCGCGCCGTCCGAGACCAGCGAACAGTCGGTGCGCTTCAGGGGACCTGCGACGAACGGATTCTTGTCGCTCGCGTTGCGGCAGAAGTCGTAGCCGAAATCCTTGCGCATCTGCGCATATGGATTGCCGACGCCGTTCTTGTGGTTCTTCGCCGCAATCATCGCCAGCGCATCGGACTGGTCGCCGTATTTCTGGAAGTAGGCGCCCGCGATCTTGCCGAACACGCCGGCGAACCCGCCCTCGATATTGGCCTCGTCCTTCACGTAGGACGCCTTCAGCAGGTTCCTGCCGATCTCCGGGCCCGGCGTCGTGGTCATTTGTTCCACGCCGACCACCAGCACGATGCGCGCGGCCTTGGCCTCGAGCGCGCGCAGCCCCTGATGGATCGCCGCCGAGCCGGTCGCGCAGGCGTTCTCGACGCGCGTCGCGCGCTTGAAGCGCAGGTCGGGCGAAGCCTGCAGCACCAGCGATGCGGTAAAGTCCTGCTGCGAAAACCCCGCGTTGAAGTGGCCGAGCACGATCTCGTCGACATCCGACGGCGCGATCCCCGCATCGGCGATCGCATCGGTCGCGACGCGCACGATCAGGCTCTCGACACTCTCGGCGTCGAACTTGCCGAACGGCGTGTGTGCCCATCCCACGATGCAGCCGGTCATGTCGTTCTCCTTTTGCCGAAATTTCGTCGTGTTCATTAACAAATGTGCAGACTAACGGTGCAAAAACAAGGCAGGGCGCGCAACCGGACAATCTTCTTTGCGTTCCTCGTTCCTTGGGGTTAGATACCGCAGCACCGCCAAGAACATCACCGGGAACAGCTCAGGTTCCTCAGGCCCGTCGAACCAACCGGACCGCGATGCCCCATTTGCCGATCCCGATCCTGCGCACTGTGGCCCTCGGGGTCGCAATCCTCACCAGCGGTCTGATCGGCGCGCGCTCCGCCAGCGCGGAAGCGACGCTGATCGTCGAAGCCGACAGCGGCAAGGTGCTGCACGCCGAGCATGCCACGATGCCGTGGTATCCGGCCTCCACCACCAAGCTGATGACGATGTACCTCACGCTCAAGGCGGTGAAGGACAAGCGGCTGACGCTCGACTCGCTGCTCACCGTCTCGCCGAACGCGGTGGCGCAGGCGCCCTCGAAAATGGGCTTCAAGGCCGGCACCACGGTGACGGTCGACAACGCGCTCAAGATGCTGATGGTGAAGTCGGCGAACGACATGGCGGTCGTGCTGGCCGAGGGCGTGTCCGGCTCGATCGAGAAATTCGCCGACGACATGAACGCGGCCTCGCGCCGCCTCGGCATGACGCAGTCGAGCTGGGTCAATCCGAACGGCCTGCCGGCCGACGAGCAGATCAGCTCGGCGCGCGACATGGCGATACTGGCGCGCGCGATCCTGAAGGAGCTGCCGGAATACGACAGCTTCTGGCACATCCCGTCGATCAAGTTCGGCCGGCGCGTCATGCGCAACACCAACGGGCTGATCGGCCGCTATCCCGACGCCGACGGCATGAAGACCGGCTTCATCTGCGCATCCGGCTTCAACGTAGTGGCGACCGCGACGCGCAACGGCCGCAAGCTGATCGTCGTGGTGTTCGGTTCGCGCTCCGGCATGGCCCGCTCCGAGAAGGCGGCGCAACTGTTCGAGCGGGGCTTCTCATCGGGCGGCCTGTCGTGGCTGATGCCTTCGCTCGGCACCGTCGACGCGCTGCAGCCGATCGCCGCCGCGCCGCCGAACCTGCGCGACGAGATGTGCGGCAAGAACCGCAAGCGGCCGGCGTCGGAAGACGAAGACGACGACGACACCGTGCAGGCGAGCAGCGACGTCGATCAAAGCTCGGCCTATGCGATGACGGCGAACAGCCTGCGCGACCGCAAGGTGCACGGGCCGATCCTCGGACCGCTGCAGGCCTCCGTGCCGGTGAACGTCTATATCGGTCCGGCGCGCAGCGATGCGGTCGCGGCCCAGATCGCCTCGACCAAGCGCAAGGGCGGCGCCGCGACCGAGACGGCCGCGAAGCCGGACGAAAAGCCGAAGACCATGAATGCATCCACGGGCTTCAATCTCTCGCCCGGGGTGCGTCAGCCGGGCAACACCTTCGCGCCGGCCGCAGCCGAGTCGAAGCCCGCGCCGGCTCCGGCAAGGGCCGCGGCAACCGACAAGCCGAAGCACGCGGCAAAGAAGAAGCCCGAGGCGAAAAAGCCGGAGGCGAAGAAGCCCGAGCCCGCGAAGCCGAAGAAGACCGCCGAGACGAAGAACGC
>DATEKY010000440.1:0-2371 GCA_035277225.1 Xanthobacteraceae bacterium | reverse complement strand
GTCAGCGCGGCCTGCTTGGCCTGATATTCCTTCGACATTTCCTTGGCGTAGCCGCCGGCGGTCTGCGCGGTCTTGAACTCCTCGTCCTCGACCGCGAGGAATTTGGCGCCGAGGCTTTCGATCTGCTCCTTGGTCGCCGAGCGCACGTCGGTCGCCGAGACCACTGCGCCCAGGCGCCGCGCGGTCGCGATCGCCTGCAGGCCCGCGACGCCGACGCCCATCACGAACACGCGTGCCGGCGCGACCGTGCCGGCCGCCGTCATCATCATCGGGAAGGCGCGGCCGAATTCGGCCGATGCGTCGATCACGGCGCGATAGCCGGCGAGATTGGCCTGCGAGGACAAGACGTCCATCACCTGCGCGCGCGTGATGCGCGGCATCAGTTCCATCGCAAAGCCGGTGACGCCGGCCTTCGCCATGTCGGCGAGCGCGGCCTCGTTGCCGTACGGGTCCATGATGGCGAAGACGAGCGCACCCTGCTTGTAGTGCGTCAGTTCCTCGGCGGTCGGGCGGCGCACCTTCAGCACAACGTCGGCATCGGCGACCACGGACGCGGCACCCTGCCCGATGCTCGCGCCGGCCGCCTCGTATTCGGTGTCCGGGATGCCGGACTTCACGCCAGCGCCGGTCTCGACCACGATGTCGGCGCCGAGCGCCTTGAGCTTCTTGATGGTATCCGGCGTCGCGGCCACGCGCGGTTCTGCCGCGTCGACCTCGGCGGGAACGGCGATTTTCATGGAGCCTCCGGGCGGGAGAGGTCAGACGAGGAAATAGGCCATCAAAATCAGCAGGATGACGAGGAAAATCACGCCCCATTTGGTCAGCGCGATGAACATCGCGTAGGTGGACTCGTGCTCGGCGTAGTCGTTGCCGTCTGCCGTCGCGTATTCGACCTCGCCGTGGTCGGCCATCTCGATTCTCCGCACAAAAGCTGCTGGCCGGGAATTAGCTCAATTGGGGGGCAAGGGCAACGGCGCGCAAAGCGGCGGGCGTCAGGCCGCGGACGCGTCGGCAAGGCCCGCCCGGGCGAGCGCCGCGGCCTGCCGCCGTCCGACCTCGGCAAGCGAGAATTTCTCGATCGCCTCGTTGAACAGCCGGTAGAAGTTGAGCCGTGCGTCGAGATGCAGGAACACGCCGCCCAGCCCGATCGCGGCGCGGTCCATGAACACGAATTCGCGCGGCACCCGGACGCGGCCGTGCTTCTTCAGGCCCTGGTGCACGCGGAACGCCTCGCGGCGCCCGTACTCCGACGGCTTCACGCCGTCCGCAATCGTGCGCTCGCGGTCGTCGAGCAGCGGGCCGTAGATGAACTTGGCCCAGATGTTGAGGATGTCGATCGTGTCGCGCGACAGGCCCTTGAATCCCCAGGTCTCGTAGGCGTGCACCACGAGATCGGCGTCGTTGTCGCGCAGGCCGTTGTAGAGATCGACCACGCCGCCGACGAATTTCGGCGGGAAGATGCGGATGCAGCCATAGTCGAGCAGGTTGATGCCGCCCGGCGCGCCGCCGCGCTGGAACACCGTGTAATTGCCGAGATGCGGATCGCCGTGGATCACGCCATAGCGGCTGAACGGAAACCACCAGGCGGCAAACATCGCCTGCCCGATACGATTGCGCTGTTCGAGCGGCGCGCTCTTGTGGCTGAGCAGTTTCGTGCCCTCGAGCCAGTCGAGCGTCAGCAGGCGGGCGGTGGAGAGCTTCGGCCACACCGTCGGCACGCGCACGAGATCGACGCCGTCGAGCATCTGGCGATAGAGCGCGACATGCTTCGCCTCGCGCAGGTAGTCGAGTTCCTCGCGCACCCGCGCGGCGATCTCCTTGGCGATCTCGGTCGTGTCGATCACCGGATCCATGCGGCGGTGGATCGCAAACAGCCAATCGAGCTGCTTCAGGTCCGCCTCGACCGCCGACTGCATGTCGGGATACTGAAGCTTGACGGCGAGAGGCTTGCCGTCGGTCGACGTGGCGCGATGCACCTGTCCGAGCGAGGCTGCGGCGGCCGGCTGATGCTCGAATTCGGCGAACTTTTTCTGCCAGTCGGCGCCGAGCTCGGCGGTCATGCGGCGCTTGACGAAGGCCCAGCCCATCGGCGGGGCGTCGCTCTGCAGCTTCTGCAGTTCCTCGACGTACTCGGGCGGCAGCAGGTCCGGGATGGTCGCCATCAACTGGGCGACCTTCATGATCGGACCTTTCAGCCCGCCGAGCGCTGCGGCCAGGTCCGAGGCATTGCGGCCGCGGTCGAGCGCGAGGCCCAGGATGCGGCTCGCCGCGAACTTCGCCGCGACGCCGCCGACATTGGTCCCGACGCGCGCATAGCGCGCCGCGCGGGCCGAGAAGCGGTTTTTCTCGCGGTCGTTGGGCGGCATACCCC
>DATEKY010000439.1:0-2482 GCA_035277225.1 Xanthobacteraceae bacterium | reverse complement strand
CTGGTGATAGGCGGAGAGGCGGATCGTGCCTTTCTCCGGCTTGCCGGCGGCGCGGCGCACGTCGCCCGTCTCAAGGCCGTGGTCGGCCGAGTTGCGCACCATGTGGGTGAGCGGGTCCTTGATCAGGTCGAGCACCTGGCGGTCGAGCTCGGTCTCGGCGCCGTGCATCTCGAGCTCGATATCCTTCTTCAGTTCGCTCGCGAGGTCGCGGATGATGCGCGGCAGCTTCTGCCACGCATTGCCGATCGGCTGCATGCGCGTCTTCATGACGCCTTCCTGCAGTTCGGCGGTGACGTTGGAGAGGCGCTGCAGCGGGACCTTGAATTCCGACTCCTCGTGACGGCGCACGATCTCGAGCAGCTGGTTGCGCGTGAGCACCAGCTCCGAGACCATCGTCATCAGGTTTTCCAGCGTGTCGACGTTCACGCGGATCGACTGGTTCGCGACCTTGTCGATCTTCTCCTCGTCTTCGGCGGCGAGCTTGCGTTCGGTCTTGGCGGGCTTGGGCTTCGCCTCCGCTTTGGCCGCCTCGGCCTTCGGCGGCACGACCTCGACCGCGGTCTCGCGGAACGCGCGTTCGAGCTCGTCGAGCGAGACTTCGCCCGGACGCAGCGGGCGCTCCAAGGTCTGCGCAATTAGCGTGCCGCTGGTGCCGGCGGCGGCGGGTTTCGGCGCTTCCTTCGGCGGCGGCGCAGCCGTGGCGGCGATCGCCATGCGCTCGAGCTCGCCGATCAGGTCGGCGTCGGAGCCTTCCGGCTCGGTCTCGTTCTGCTCGAGCCCGCCGAGCACCTCCTTCAGCCGGTCGATGGTCGACAGGATGAGCGTGACGGCGTCGCCGGTCACCGGCATGCCATCGCGGAATTTGCCCATCAGCGTCTCGGCGGCATGCGCCAGCGCTTCCAGCCGCGGCAGCCCGAGGAAGCCGCAGGTGCCCTTGATGGTGTGTACGAGGCGGAAGATGTTATCGAGGATCTTCGCGTTGTTCGGCTCCTGCTCGAAACGCACGAGCTCGACGTCGACGGTGTCGAGGCTCTCGTTCGTTTCGGTCAGAAACTCGCGCAGCAGGTCGTCCATCGGGGCAATAACCTTCGTCGCCAGGCGCGGCCTGACCGGCCGCTGCCTTTCGGGAGCAAGTCCAGTGTGTTGCCAAAGTGCTTAAGGATCGGTTGCGTAACGGCACCGCAGGGGAAAAATAACCGTCACGCAGGCGCGTCCCGGCGCGCGGATTCTGCTGATTTTACAAACGATTGTTCGCGCCGACAGCACCCCGGCGCGCCTAGGGAACCCGATCGGCGCGTCACTGCGCGGTGAGCACGATCGCCTCGCCCTCCGGCGCCAGCGTGACGGTCAGTCCGCAGGCGCGCGCGAGCAGCCCGGTATAGAACGGCTGGATCGCGTGGGCGTCGATCGGATTTTCCGCCTGACCCGCGACCAGGGTAGGCACCGCCTGCGGGATGCGGGCATTGAGGCCGGACGAAGTCACCTTGAAGCCCATCGTGTCGCCCTCGCCGATCGGCTCGATCGCCAGGCTGCCGCCGCGCGGGATCGTGCCGCCCGCGAGCACCAGCAGGTTGAGCAGCAGCTTGACGCGGTTCTTCGGCAACAGGACGCGCGGCAGCTTCCAGGTCAGCTTGGTCTTGTCGTCCTCCATCATGCCGCGCGCGACGTTCTCGGCATCGCCGGTGTCGATCGAGGCGCCGGCCGAGCCGGCCGCACCGAAGGCGAGCCGGCAGAACTGCAGGCGGGCCGAGGCGGTGGTGGCGCTTTTCTTGATCAGTTCGATCGCGAAGGTCTTGGTCTGCTCGTCGGCATCGTCCTCCATCACCTCGATGCCGTTGACCACGGCGCCGACCGGGCTGATCAGATCGTGACAGACCCGCGAGCACAGCAGCGCCGCCAGATCGAGGGCTTCGAGCGTAACGGGCACCGACATGCGGGAACCTCCGGGACGAGCAAACGGCGACTCAAGTGCCTGAGTCGGGCGGCGGTGTGATACACCGCTGCCGAATCGCCTGCCAGTATAAGGGGGGACTAGTGTGGCGGTTCAGAAGTCCGCATCATTCTTGCCGCGAACACATCATGCGGACTTCTGAACCTAAGCCACACTAGACTCATAGGTTTTGCTAGTGTCCTTCGACTCCGAAGTTCGCAAACCAGGGCGCCGCAAGATGATGCGAATTTCGGAATCGGGACACTAGCGTGGCGGCAGACGACACCGAAATCGCGGCCCTGTTCACGGTCCTTGCGGTCCGCGCCGCCGCCGCGATCCTGCAGTTCGACTGCCGAAAGGTCGCGTCGCGCCAGAAGGCGGACCGGTCGATGGTGACGGCGGCCGACGAGGCGGCGGAAGCCGCGATCCTGCCGGGGCTCGCGGCGCTAGGCATGCCGATCGTGTCGGAGGAATCCGCCCGCGACGCGCACGCGGGAGACTACGTGCTGGTCGATCCGCTCGACGGGACGACCGAGTTCCTGGGCGGCCGCG
>DATEKY010000438.1:0-5021 GCA_035277225.1 Xanthobacteraceae bacterium | reverse complement strand
CAGACGATCAGCGCGCCCTTCGCGTGCGCCGCCGCCGTGATCGCCGCCATGTCCTGGATCTCGGCGGTGCGATAGCTGACGTGGCTGAGCTCGACCACCGCGGTGTCGTCATCGATCGCGGTGGCGATCTCGGACGCCGGGACGAAGCGCGGCGTCAGGCCCATCATGCGCGCGACGCTCTCGACGATGTGGTTGTCGGAGGGAAAATTGCCACGCTCGGCCACGATGGTCTTGCGTCCCGGCCGCATCCGCGCCGCCGCGACCAGCAGCTTGAACAGGTTGACCGAGATCGTATCGGTGACGGTGACCTGATGCGGCGCCGCGCCGAGCAGCGGTGCGAGCTTCGCGCCGATGCGGCCGGGCGACTCGTACCAGCCGGCCTCGTTCCACGAACGGATCAGGCCGGTGCCCCATTCCTGCTCGATGGTCTGCGCGACGCGCTCCGCCACGCCCTTCGGCCGCGCGCCCAACGAATTGCCGTCGAGATAGATCACGCCGTCGGCCAGCACGAAGCGCGAGCGCGCATGGGCGAGCGGGTCGGCGCGGTCGCGTGCGACACAGGCATCGTGTCTGAGCAGCATGTGGCACCGTAGCCCGGATGGAGCGAAGCGCAATCCGGGGCGGCCTACGCGCGTCTCAGATGTTGGCCCCCGAGATCATCGGACGCACGACGCGGCGCTTGTACAGCTCCGGGTCCTTCAGCGAGAGCGCTTCGAGAACCGGCGCGGGAATCGGCGTGACGTTGGCAGCAAACACATCCCTTCCTCCGCCGTCCGGATTGCGGGCGACGCCCATCCGTAGCTGAAGGCTTCCGATGTCGACGACCTCATTCGGCATGACCCTGAACACCGCGATGGGCTTGTCGATGACGATCGGCCTATTCCGATCCCAGAACGTGGGCCGGTCAAGCAGCTTGGAACGAAACGCGCGCTTCTTTGCCTGGCAGTACATGTTCGAGATGCCGTACTCGCCCGGTGCCAGCACGACCTGGCTTGGCGTCAGCGTGTTCTCGTAGAGTATCTTGAGTTGCTCGGTCTTGAGCGGAATCCAGCGGCCGGCGGCGTCCCTCTGCGTCAGCGACATCGTGATGCCGAAGCACCCCATCTCCTGCAGTGACGAGTGCAGGATGACGGTAGACTGGCCCTCTTCGCGCACGGCTTCCGAGCCGGTCGTGACGCATCCGGCCAGCGCGGCCGACAATGGCAAAAGCAACAGAAAGCGAAACATGGAACCCCCCCGGACCTCACGGGACAATAGCCGGGGAAAATCGGCTTGCAACTTCTAAGTAGCGGTTCTGAGAAAGAACACGCTAAATTAGCTACTCCGCCGCAGTCTGCCTCGTTGCGGCGCCATACCGCCGCTCGATGTAGTCGATCACCATCTTCTTGAAATCGGCGGCCACCGTGGGCCCACGCAACGTCACGGCCTTCTTGCCGTCGATGAACACCGGCGCGGCCGGCGTCTCGCCGGTGCCGGGGAGCGAGATGCCGATGTCGGCATGCTTGCTCTCGCCCGGGCCGTTCACGATGCAGCCCATCACGGCAACGTTCAGCGACTCGACGCCCGGATACTGCGTCTTCCAGGTCGGCATCGACTCGTGGATGAAGCCCTGGATGTCCTTGGCGAGCTCCTGGAACGTGGTCGAGGTGGTGCGCCCGCAGCCAGGACAGGCCGCGACCAGCGGCACGAACACGCGGAAGCCCATGGTCTGCAGCAGCTCCTGCGCGACCTTCACCTCGAGCGTGCGATCGCCGCCGGGCTCGGGCGTCAGCGAGATGCGGATGGTGTCGCCGATGCCCTGCTGCATCAGCACGCCGAGCGCGGCTGACGAGGCGACGATGCCCTTCGAGCCCATGCCGGCTTCGGTCAGACCGAGGTGGATGGCGTAGTTCGAACGGCGGCCGAGCTCGAGATAGACCGCGATCAGGTCCTGCACGGCGGACACCTTCGCCGACAGGATGATTTTCTCCCGCGGCAATCCGATCTCTTCCGCGCGCGCCGCCGACAGCAGCGCCGACTGCACCATCGCCTCGCGCGTCACCGCGCGCGCGTCCATCGGGTTCGCCGACGCGGTGTTCTCGTCCATCAGCTTGGTGAGCAGCTCCTGATCGAGCGAGCCCCAGTTCGCGCCGATGCGCACCGGCTTGTCGTGCTTGATCGCCATCTCGACGATGGAGGAGAACTGCGTGTCCTTCTTCTTGCCGAAGCCGACATTGCCCGGGTTGATGCGGTACTTGTCGAGCGCCTCGGCGCAGCCGGGATGATTGGCGAGCAAAGTGTGGCCGATGTAGTGGAAGTCGCCGACCAGCGGCACGTCCACGCCCATCTTCAGCAGCTTCTCCTTGATGTGCGGCACGGCAGCGGCGGCTTCCTCGCGGTCGACCGTGATGCGCACGATTTCGCTGCCCTGGCGCGCGAGCGCCGCGACTTGCCCGACGGTCGCGTTGACGTCGGCAGTGTCGGTGTTGGTCATCGACTGGACGACGATCGGGGCGCCGCCGCCGACCTTCACCTTGCCGACGAAAACGGGAACCGACTGGCGCCGATCTTGCGGGGCCGCGGACTGGGTCATTGCTGAGCTCCTGAGGTCGGCCGTTCAGTGCCAGACCGGGGTGTTTTCGTCAATTTAGGTGCTGAAAGCGCGGTAAACACCCTCCCGGAACTCGGTTTCAACCTCCCCCTGAAAGGGGGAGGTCGGCGCGCCGCGCCGGGTGGGGGTCATCTGACACCGGGTTAATTCGCCCGGTTCACCAGCACCAGTCCGGCGATCACGAGGGCCACTGCGGCCCCGAAGGCCCAGGAAATGGGTTCCCCGAGGACAAAGTGCCCCGAAGCGACCCCGAACAGGGGCGTCAGGAACGTGAAGGCCGAGAGCCGGCTCGGCGAATAGCGCTGGATCATCGCGAACCACACCAGGAAGGTGAGGCTCACCACCCAGAACGTCTGGTAGGCGAGCCAGCCGAGCGACCACGCGCTCGGCATGGCGGCCATGCGCTCGCCGGTCAGCAGGATGCCGAGCGCCAGCATCGGGATCGACACGCCGATCTGGTAGGCGAAGACTTTCTCCGGCGGCGCCGTGCGCAACGCCGTGCCCTTGATCACCAGGGTGGTGGCGCCCCAGGCGACACCCGCGCCGACCATCATGATGTCGCCGATCAGTTGCTTGCCGCCCGCCGCGTCCGGCACGCCGAAGGCGACGACCAGTCCGGCGAACGAACACAACAGCCCGAGCCACTGCACCGCGCGCAGTCTCTCGCCGAGCAGGAGGCTCGCGCCGAGCGCGACGACGAACGGCGCGGTGTAGATGAACAAGGTCGCGCGGCTCGCCGCGGTGAATTGCAGGCCGGGAAAGATCAGCAGGAACTCGATGCCGAACAGCACGCCGGCCGCGACGCCGGCGGCGAGCGTGCCGTCGCGCAGCGAGAACGAGACGCCGCGCCAGCGCGCCCAGATCGCCACGATGATGAACGCGCCGATAGAGCGCACCGTCGCCTGAATGAACGGCGGAATCTCCGGCAGCGCGAGCTTCACCGAGACCTGGTTGAGGCCCCAGCTCAGCGTGAGCGCGAGCATGATCAGCGCGGCGACGGCGTCGAGCGGGCGGGAGGTGTTTCGGTCCACGGGCGCTTACGCGTCCCGGCAATGCGCGCAGACGCCGGAAATCTCGATCACCGGCGCCTTCGGCGTGAAGCCCGCGCTTTTGGCCGCCGCATTCAGGCTCTCGGCGACCGCGGCTGACGGCGCTTCGCCGACCGCGCCGCAATGCTCGCAGATCAAGAACACCACCGGCGCGTCGGAGGCGTGATTGTTGATGCAGGCGAGGAACGCGTTGCGGCTCTCGATCCGGTGCACCAGCCCCTGCGCGGTGAGGAAATCCAAAGCGCGATAGATCGTGATCGGCGCCGGGCGCGGCCCGCGCGCCGCAACAAGGTCGATGACCTCGTAGGCGCCGAGCGGCTTGTGGCTCGCGCTCAAGACCTCCAGCACGTGGCGGCGCATCGGCGTGAGGCGCTCGCCGCGCTTGGCGCAGAGCGCCTCGGCGTGCTTGAGCGCATCAGCCGTGCAACGGGCGTGGTCGTGGTCGGGCGCGGGGAAGACAGTCGCCATCGAGAACCTATACGCGATTCCGCTCGCCCCGGCATGGAGGGGACCCCGTCGGAAAAAAACTCGAAAACAACCCCATGCAAAGGCGCTTTTTCGTGAACCCGCGGGATTGACCTTGATATTGCAGTGCAGCAATTCTGCCGTAATATTCGATATAAGGGCCTCAGCTTCCTCCCGAAAGGTCATCGCATGCTCAAAGGAAAATCCGTCGTCGTCACCGGTTCCACCTCCGGCATCGGGCTCGCCATCGCGCGCGCCTTTGCCAAGGAGGGCACCAACCTCACCATCAACGGCTTCGGCGACAAGGCCGCCATCGAGCAGGAGCGCGCCGGCATCGAAAAGGAATTCGGCGTGAAGGCGATCTACTCGGGCGCCGACATGACCAAGCCGGCAGAGATCGCCGAGATGATCAAGACGACCAAGAAGACGTTCGGCGCGGTCGACGTGCTGGTGAACAATGCCGGCATCCAGTTCGTCGCCGAGGTGGAGGATTTCCCCGTAGAGAAATGGGACGCCGTGATCGCCACCAACCTC
Organism: Xanthobacteraceae bacterium; assembly: GCA_035277225.1. GTDB lineage: Bacteria > Pseudomonadota > Alphaproteobacteria > Rhizobiales > Xanthobacteraceae > PALSA-894. The sequence continues at coordinate 383 of DATEKY010000438.1, read as the reverse complement.
TCGGCCGCGTTCCACACCACGCGCGCCGCCATTCCGGGCATGAAGACGCGCAAGTGGGGCCGCATCATCAACATCGCGTCGGCGCACGGGCTGGTCGCGAGCGGCGAGAAGGCGGCTTACGTCGCCGCCAAGCACGGCATCGTCGGCCTCACCAAGGTGGTGGCGGTCGAGGCCGCGAATGACGGCATCACCTGCAATGCGATCTGTCCCGGCTGGGTGCTGACCCCGCTGGTGCAGCAGCAGATCGACGCCCGCGCCAAGGCCAGCGGCAAGACGCCTGAGCAGGCGAAGAACGAGCTCGTCGCCGAGAAGCAGCCGATGCTGCAGTACACGACGCCGGAGAACATCGGCGCGCTTGCGGTGTTTCTCGCCGGCGACGCGGC
>DATEKY010000437.1:0-5560 GCA_035277225.1 Xanthobacteraceae bacterium | reverse complement strand
CAGCACGAAGCCGCCGCGATAGTTGAACCCGCGCAGCGCCGGCACGTCCCACGAGGTCGAGAGCGTCGCCAGCGTGAGCACGACGATGGGCAGCACGACAAGCAGCAGCGTCCCGATGCTCCACACCGGCGCGTCCTTGCCGGTGCGGTCGCGGCGGCGCCGCGCCCACCAGGCGAAAGCGATCTGGACGACGATCGCGGCGAGAATGACCAGCGCGGCCTTGCCGAACGGCGAGACGTAGTTCGGCAGCGGGATGGTGAGGCCGCGATTGTTGAGGAACGCGATGCCGAAAATGCCGATCGACTGGCGCGGGCCGGGTAGGGCGGCGATCACGCCGAAGTACCAGAACAGCACGAAGAACAGCAGCGGGATGTTGCGCACCGCCTCGACATAGGCGCCGGCGATCGTGGAGAGCAGCCAGTTGTGCGACAGCCGCGCGATGCCGATGACGAAGCCGAGCGCGGTCGCGGCCGCCGCCGAGACCAGCGTGATCAGCATGGTGTTGACGATGCCGACCCAAAGCAGCGCGAGATTGTCGGATTGCGGCGTGTAGTTGGTCAGGACGAACGGGATCTCGATGCCGGCGGTGCGGAACAGGAAATCGAAGCCGGACGCGATGCCGGCGTCGCGCATGTTGCGCGAGGCATTGATGACGAAGAACGCGAGCAGGCCGAGCACGCTGACGAGCACGAAGCCCTGCCAGAAGATGTCGCGGACTTTTTTCTGGTAGATGAAGGAGAAGACGTTCATGCGGGCGGTGCTACACGTCTGTGTCCCGGGCGCGGCGCAGCATGCAATGCTGCGACGCCGACCCGGGATCGCCAAGCACACCGGAGCTTTGGGCGGTCCCGCATCTGCGGTGCACCGCCTAAAGCGCGTTTACGCGCGTCTGCGACGCGCTATGCGCGCTGCACCGCGTGCGGGACACGGCCCTCACTGAAACGGCGAGGTGAACAGCAGGCCGCCCTTGGTCCACAGCTCGTTCTTGCCACGCGCGAGCTTGAGCGGCGAACCCATGCCGACGGTGCGCTCGTAGGACTCGCCGTAGTTACCGACCTGCTTGATGACGTTGTACATCCAGTCGTTCGACAGGCCCATCATGGCGCCGAAGCCGCCTTCGACGCCGAGCAGGCGGCGCACTTCCGCGCTGGTCGACTTCGCCTTCATCTCGTCGACGTTCTTCGAGGTGACGCCGAGCGCCTCGGCCGCGATGGTGCCGTTGAGCACCCAGCGCACCACCAGCTGGAAGCGCTCGTCGCCCCAGCGCGTGGTCGGCCCCTGCGGATCATTCGAGATCAGGTCGGTCATGATCAGATGCTCGCCCGGGGTCTTCAGCTTGATGCGCTGGCCGGCGAGTGCACCGACGCCGGCCGTGTAGGCGTCGCAGCGGCCGGAGTCATAAGCCGAGATCGCGTCATCGTTCTTCTGGAAATTGATGATGGTGATCTTCTTCTTGCGCTCGGCGAACCAGTCGGCGGCGTTCTTCTCCTCGGTGGAGCCGGCCGCCACGCAGACGGTCGCGCCGTCGAGGTCGTCCGGCTTCTTCGCGTTGGCCGAGGTGCGCACGATGAAGGTCTGACCCTCGTAGAAATTGATGCCCTGGAAGTTCACGCCGAGCGTCGCGTTGCGCGAGAACGTGATGGTGGTGTTGCGCGCGAGCAGGTCGACTTGGCCGGACTGCAGGATCGGCCAGCGCTGCTGCACCGAGGTGGGCGTGTATTTCACCTTGTTGGCATCGCCGAGAATGGCCGCGGCGAGCGCCTTGCAGTAGTCGACATCGATGCCGCTCCACTCGCCCTTGTCGTTGGCGAAGGAGAAGCCGGGCAGGCCGAGATGCACGCCGCATTCGACGTGGCCGCGCGCCTTGATGGCGTCGAGCGTCGGGCTCGGCGCAAGCTGCTGGGCGGAGGCGGCGCCCGCAAAGGTGACGAGACCGGCGGCGAGAAGTGCGTATTGACGCATGAGGTTCCCCGTTCTGGCCGGCTGCGGGCCGGCTTCCTGCAGGCAGGTTCCCGGGGAGGGGGCCGCTTGTCAATGTTCGATCGGAGTCTGGGGCCATCCTTCGAGACGCGCCCCTTAAGCGCGGTTACGCGCGTCTGCGACGCGCTACGGGGGCTCCCTCAGGGTGAAATCCGGAGCCGTTCGATCAGTGCCATCGCGGCGGCCGGGGCGCGCACCTTGCCCTCGTGGATCACGTAGGCGAACACGTCGCGCGGCGCAGCCTTCGGCGCGCTCTTGGGGTCGACCTGCTCCAGATCCTTCGGCACGCCGCCCGAGGCAAATGTCTCGAAGCGCCCGGCCCAGGCATCCAGTTCCTTGGGCGGATAGCCGGTCGCGATCGTGTCCTTGCCCTTCTGCAGACGCAGATAGACGAAGTCGCTCGTGACGTCGGCGATGCCCGGATAGGTCTCGTGCTCGGCACAGACCACCGCGACGTTGAATTCGCGGATCAGCGCGATGAAGTCCGGCGACCGGAAGCTGCCGTGGCGCACCTCGACCACGTGACGCAGCTTGAGGCCGTCCTGCTTCTCGGGAAGCAGTTCGAGAAAGGAGCGGAAGTCTGCTTCGTCGAACTTCTTGGTCGGGGCAAATTGCCACAGCAGGGGACCGAGCCGGCTGCCCAGCTCGGTCACGCCGGAGGTCAGGAAGCGCTTCACCGAGTCCGCGCCTTCAGCCAGCACCCGGCGGTTGGTGGAGAAGCGCGAAGCCTTCACTGAGAACAGGAAGCCGTCAGGCGTCTCGCGCGCCCATTTGCGGAAGCTCTCCGGCTTCTGCGAGCCGTAATAGGTCGAATTGATCTCGATCGCGGTCAGTTTCGAGGCCGCGTAGTTCAGTTCCTTCGCCTGTGGAAGCTTGTCCGGATAGAACACGCCGCGCCACGGCTCGAAATTCCAGCCGCCGATGCCGACGTAAACCGTGCCGGAACTTTTCACTTTGTTAACCATTGCATAACCACCCTGGGCCTACCATATAGGTTCAGACGGCGGTGTAGAGCTCGCAAGGGCTCCGTCGCCTGGGACGACCACGACAAGCGGGTGTCGCCGGATGTACGCGCACCCTCTCGTTCGTGGTCGTTAGCATTTTTGGGCCGTTGGCGCCGACATATCCCTGTCACGCAATCAGTCTAGAAAGATCGCACCGGAGCCGAAAGGCACCGGGATAGACGGCCACATGAGGCGACGCCGGATGTACGCGCGCCTTTCGGTGGCCGTTTCGCGTTTCGGGGGCTCGCTTGCCTAACGATTGGCTAAGCCGAGGGCCTGTATTCGCGCATCCGTCGTAACGCCGCCGAGGCCGGTCCTGGGCCAGAATGGCGTGATGAACGTCACTTCCATCGCCATGTCCGGCATGCAGGCGGCCGAGCGTCGTCTCGAGGTTGCGGCACGCAATGTTGCGAACGCATCGACCGGTTTGCCGGCCGATGCACCGGACAAGGTCGTCGCGGCGTTCAACTCTTTGCGCGCCGATCAGGTCGAGAGCTCCGGTGGGGGCACGGCGGTGAACGTGATGCCGACGGACGAACCGGTCGACCTGACGCAGCAGGCGGTGGAGCTCACCATCGCGCGCTACACATTGGCAGCCAATGCCAACGTGATGCGCGCCGCCGCGAAGATGCAGAAGTCGGTGCTCGACATCACGGCGTGAGATCACGCGCCGGGCACGCTGCCCGGCGGCAGGAAATCGACCTCGTGCGCGGCCGAGCGCCGCACGACTTCCACCGGATCGCCGAGATTGTGCAGCTGATCGAACAGCGCGCGCAGCCGGCGCGCCGGCGTCACCCAGAACAGCGCGCGCGCCGGCGTGTCCGAGCGATTGTAGTACCCGTGCGGCAAGCCCTTCGGCATGCGCACGAGATCGCCCGGGCCGGCCTTGGTCCACGCACCGTCGAGATAGAGATCGAACGTGCCTTCGAGCATGTAGATGAATTCATCCTGCGTCGCGTGGATGTGCGGCGGCACGAACGTCCCCGGCGGATCGAGCGTCTCGAACGCGAAGCATTCCTCGCTCTGCGCCTTGAGCCAATAGGTATGGCCGAGGATGCTCCACGTGACGTCTTCCGATTTGTTGGCCTTGCCGGTCCCGGCCGGCGTGATCCCTGCGGGCAGCGCACTCATGGTCCCCTCCTGTCGTTCGGCTGTCGTCGCGCGCATGATGGCATCCCGGCGCGGCGGAATGAAAGTGGCGCCGGGCGGGGGAGGGACAATGCCAGCCGCGCAAGAAAACGAACAACAGCCCCACGCTGTGCGTCAATGAAATTTCGCGTGCGATATTGCTGCGCGATGTTTCATTGCTTTTTTTCTTGCGTGCATCCGCAGCTCTTGCGCTCGAAATAAAATTCAATCATAAGCCCGCACCCTTCGCTCGGCCTTGTGTCCGGGTTCGAATGCCCGGCTGGCGCGGGCCGCTCTGCGGTTTCGTGTTCCGCTGACCGAAGGCGAGACTGTAGCTCAGTGGCTGAGCGCCGGGCGTAAAACCCGGAGGACGCAGGTTCGATTCCTGCCGGTTTCACCAGTGGATAGCTCAGTTGGGTAGAGCAGATGACTGCGAATCATCGGGTCGCGGGTTCGACTCCCGCTCCAGCGCTCCGTTTCAGCCTGAAAAGCTGATACCTCTGAAGGGGACCGGACGCGCGCTTCAGTCGCGGTCCGGCCGTATTGCCGCAAGGCACTCCGTCCGAACTTGACACCGTGAGACCGGCTTGCGCCGCGGTGGATACCGCTTGCGCGATGCCGGGTCCGCCGTTCGTCTCGCCGCGCTCGCGTGCGGCGATGCGCCCGCGCGTGCCCGCTGTCGCCAAGCTCAAGCCCCGGCCCGCCGCACCTGACGGGAAGCCGCGTCCGGGACTCAACGTCCACGAACACGAAGCCCGGCGTCGCGGAATGGTCCGCGCCGCCAGCAAGGAGATGTGTCATGAGCCGGCTTTTCCTGACGCTTGACGTCACCGTGAAGGATGGCGAGCGCGCCATCGTGAAGCGCCACGGCCGGTTCGAGCGCGTGCTCGAGCCGGGCCGCCACCGCCTGTTCGACCCGATGCGCAAGCTGACGGCCGACGTGTATCAGGTCGTGCACACCGAGTTTCGCCTCGACGACTACAACGTGCTCAAGGCGGCGCGCCCGGATATCGCCTCCGCGCTGTTCGAGACCGTCGAGACGCTGGCGGGCGAGCTTGCGGTCGTGAGCTTCGACGGACGTCCGACCCACCTGGTCGGTCCGTGGAGCACGCGCGTGTTCTGGAAGGTCGCAACCACGGTCGATGTCGAGCGCATCGACGTTGCGAGCGATCCGAAGGTCGCGCCGCGCCATCTCGCGATGGTGTCGCGTCAGCACAACGCGTACCTGCTCGAGCCGGTGATCGAGAACCACGAGGCCGGCCTGCTCTACGTCGAGGGCCGCTTCGTGGAGCGTCTTGCGCCGGGCCGTCACTCGTACTGGACGGTCGATCGCAAGGTCGAGGTGAAGCGCCTCGATCTGCGGCCGCAGGCGGTCGAGATCACCGCGCAGGAGATGCTGACCAAGGACCGCATCTCGCTGCGCGTGACACTGACGGCACTGCGCCGGA
>DATEKY010000436.1:0-2705 GCA_035277225.1 Xanthobacteraceae bacterium | reverse complement strand
CGCAAGTTCGGTAGCATTCTGGCGGGGCAATGGACGCTCACCAGGAAATATAACTGGCAGATGTGGCGCGGCAATATCATCGGCATCATCATCGGCGTGCTGCCGGGAGCGGGCGCCGACATGGCGGCGTGGGTGTCGTACGCGATGTCGAAGCGCTTCTCGAAGACGCCCGAGAAGTTCGGCACCGGCCATGTCGAGGGCCTGGTCGAAGCCGGCGCCAGCAACAATGCCAGCATTGCCTCGGGCTGGGTACCCTCGCTGCTGTTCGGCATTCCCGGCGATACCATCGCGGCGATTGCGATCGGCGTGCTCTACATGAAGGGGCTCAATCCCGGGCCGACGCTGTTCACCGAAAAAGCGTCGAGCATGTACGCGATCTATCTGATGTTCATCATCGCCAACCTCTTGATGATCCCGCTCGGCATCGTCATGATCCGCCTCGCCAGCTATGTGCTGCGCGCGCCGCGCTCCACGGTGATGCCCGTGATCATGCTGTGCTGCGCGGTCGGATCGTTCGCAATCGGCAACAATCTGTTCGGCGTCGTCACGGTCGCGACCTTCGGGGTGATCGGATATGTCATGGAGGAGAACGGCTATCCGGTCGCCGCGATGGTGCTGGGCATCGTCATGGGCACCATGGTCGAGCAGGCCTTCGTCACCTCGCTGATCAAGTCCGACGGCAGCATCCTGCCGTTCTTCGAGCGGCCGATCTCGGCGATCCTCGCCGCCTGCACCATCGCGGCCTTCGCCTGGCCGCTGTTCGTGTGGATCAAGCGAAGGATCGCGCCGGCGAAGCCGGCTCCCGCGGCGCAATAACGCCAATTGTCATCCCGGGCGAGGCCGAAGGCCGAGACCCGGGACCCATTGCGCCGCTTGCGCAACTGGAAGGATGGATCCCGGCTCTCGCTACGCTCGGCCGGGATGACAACTGACTCGCGCGGCCTGCGGCCGCTTGGCCGGGATGACAAGTGTGATCGTCATACCAGCCGAGCAACTCGCTGCGCGCATGGCAGCACAACCTGCTGTCTGAATTGACCGGCCGCAACGAAGCGATACCATCCCTCGAACGGGACATTCGCGGGGGTCGACATGCGAGGAACACCGCCGATTCAACGGCGTCCGATCACCGATGCGCTGCGTGCGTCGATCGTCGAGGACCTGCCGGAGATCAAGGAGATCAGGGACGCGGAGCTGCGCGCCAAGGTGATCGAGGGCTGGGCCTTCTCGCTCGCCGGCTCGTCCTACCAGCGCATCAGCGACCTGCCGGGGGAAGGCAATCCGGACGTGCTGGTGCTCAAGCGCGGCAACCAGACCGACCACCTGCGCGGCGTCGCGCATTTCGCCATGAAGATGGTGGAGGAATTCGAGACCTCGCATCCGGAGGTGCGCGTCGACCGCGACATCGTGCTCGCCGGCGCGCTCTGCCACGACATCGGCAAGCCCTACGAGTTCGATCCGGTGAACCGCAAGCGCTGGGCCGAGGACCCCTCGCGCGCCGGCGATCCCTGCCTGCGCCATTCGGTCTACGGCGCGCATGTCTGCCTCTCGGTCGGACTGCCCGAGGAGATCGCGCACATCGCGCTTGGCCATTCGCTCGAAGGCCAGCACATCGGGCTCAGCACCGAATGCTACATCGTGCGCCATGCCGACCACTCGTGGTGGCACATCGCGGGCGCGCTCGGCCTGCTCAAGCCCGAGACGCTGGTCAACGTCGGCTCGATGATGCGGCCGCGCGATCTGGAAACCGTGAAGGCCAGCAAGGTGGCCTGACGAATAGTCGTGGTCGGGGGCATGGAAGCAGCGCTGGATCGCCTGGTCGCGCACTCGTTCACGCTCGCGCGCGTGAGCGGCTGGATCTGCGGATTGCTGCTGACGGTGTCGGCCTTCGTTATCGGGCTCGACATCGCGCTGCGCCAGATTTTCGTGGTCACCATCGGCGGCGCGAACGAGCTTGCCGGCTACGCGCTTGCGGTGTCGAGCTCGTGGGGCTGCACGGTCGCGCTGGTGCATCGCATCCATGTGCGCATCGACTCGGTCTACACGCACCTGTCGGCGCGGCTCCGCGCGTTGCTCGACATCGTCGGGCTCGCCGCCTTCATCTACTTCCTCGCCTTCGTCACCTTCTACGCCTGGAAGGTGCTCGAGCAATCGATCGAATCCAACACGCATTCGATCTCCGCGCTCGAAGCTCCGCTCGCCGTGCCGCAGGCGGTGTGGTTTGCGGGCTTCGTGGTGTTCCTTGCCGTCGCCTCGGTCTACCTGCTGCGCGCCATGCTCGCCTTCGCCAAGGGCGACCTGCGCCGCGTGCGCGAGCTGCTCGGGGCGCGCTCGGTCGAGGAGGAGATGGAGTTCGAGAAGGAAAATCTCGGCCTCGCACCACGGGGCGACCGATGACCCTGGTGGCCGTCCTCGTCCTGCTGCTCATCCTGGTGCTGGCTGTGCCGGTCGCGGCCGGACTCGGCTGGCTCGGCCTGGTGCTGAACCAGTTCTACTCGCCGATCTCGCTGATCGTGACCACCGGCGAGGTGACCTGGTCGACCACGACCTCGTTCATCCTGGTGGCGGTGCCGTTCTACGTGCTGATGGGCGAGATCATGCTGCGCACCGGCATGGCCGAGCGCATGTATGCGGCGATCGCCCAGTGGGTGTCGTGGCTGCCGGGCGGGCTGATGCACTCCAACGTCGTGGCCTGCGCGGTATGGGGC
>DATEKY010000435.1:0-5958 GCA_035277225.1 Xanthobacteraceae bacterium | reverse complement strand
ATCTCGCGATCATCACGCCCGGCGCGATCAGGGAACTCGCCGGCAAGGGCAAGGTGGCGGGCGGGACCAATGTGGCGCGCGTCGGGGTCGGCGTGGTGGTGAAAGAGGGCGCGGCGGTGCCGGACATCTCGTCGGTCGAGGCGTTCAAGAGCGCGCTGAAGGCGGCGAAGTCGGTCGCCTACATCGATCCGGCCAGCGGCGGCTCAAGCGGCATCTATCTCACCGGCCTGTTCGACAAGCTCGGCATCGCGGGCGACATCAAGCCGAAGGCGAAGCTGAAGAAGGGCGGTTATGTCGCCGATCTCATCGCAAGCGGCGAGGCCGAGCTCGGCCTGCACCAGATCAGCGAAATCCTCCCGGTGAAGGGCGTCAAGTTGGTCGGCCCGCTTCCCGCCGAAATCCAGAACTACACAACCTATGCGGCCGCCGTCAGCGCGCAGGCGCAGCAGAAGGACGGCGCTGAGGCGATGCTGAAGCTGCTCGCCGGACCGTCCGGCGAGGCCGTGCTGAAGGCGCGCGGGATGGAACGTCCGCCGTCGTGAACGAAACTGCAATCGGCGGCGACTAAACCCGATAGCAAACACCGAGGGTGCAGGTGAGCGATCTGACCACCATCCCGCTGCGGGAAATGCGCGATGGCGGCCCGCTGCGTCATGCGATCGAGCATGCGGTGCAGGCGCGCGCGCTGCGCGACGCTTGCGTTGCATGGTTGCCGTCACCGGTGCGCCGCATGCTGCCGGCGTTCGATTCGATCACACGACGCTGGCTGATGCGATCGACGTCCCCCTACGTGGCGGAGATCACCGCGGTCGCGGCGGCGCTGCAGTTTTCCGGCGTCTGGTTCCTGAACGGCTCGTACCAGTGGGGTTGCACATCGCTCGCGCGCGATGATGATTCACCGTGGCTGGTGCGCACGCTCGACTGGCCGTTTCACGGTCTCGGCCGCCACGTCGAGGTTGCACGCATGGCCGGCCGCGCCGGCGAATACTACTCGGTCACCTGGCCCGGCTTCGTCGGCGTGCTGACCGGCATGGCGCCGGGGCGCTTCGCCGCCTCGATCAACCAGGCGCCGCTGTGGCGCCGCACGCAGCATCCGTGGCTGCGGCCGTTCGACATCATGGCCAACGCGGCCGCGACCTGGCCGGTGCGGCACATGCCGCCGGACCAGCTGCTGCGCGAAACCTTCGAGACGTGCTCCGATTACGCCAGCGCGAAGCATCGCCTCGAAACGACGCCGATCGCACGGCCGGTGATCTATACGCTCGCGGGCTGCCAGCCTGGCGAGCGCTGCGTGATCGAGCGCACGATCGACGGCTTCAACACGCGCATCGAGGACACCGGCGCCGCGAACGACTGGCTGGTGCGGCTGGAGCGCTGGGAGGGCCGCATCGGCGCCAACATCATGCTCACCGCCAGCCGCGAGGAGGCGGCCGCCCGCAGCAGCGAGCGGCGCGACCAGCTGGCCGCGTGGCGCGGACCGTTCGGCGAGGATTTCGCCTGGGTCAGCCCGCCGGTGCTCAATCTCTATACGCGCATCGCGACCGAGATGTGCCCGGCGCACGGTATCCTGCGCGTGACCGGCTATGAGGCGGTGCCGGGCTTCGAGCTGCCGCAGGCGGTCACCCGGCCGTGGGAGATCTCCGCGCGTGCGGACGCACCACGCGAGCGCGCCGCAGAACCGGCCTGAACCTATTGGTGGAGCATGATCTGCTCCGAAAACCGGTGCCCACTTTTCGGGATCATGCTCATTGCGTATCCGTGTGCGGCAGCACCGAGACGCCGCGCTGCAGCACCACGTTGCGCACCCACAACGTGCTCACGAACTCGACCACGCCGGTGGTGATCAGCATCGCCAGCGCGTTGAGCTGGAACAGCGAGAGGTGCAGGTAGTCGACCATCCACAGGACGCCGCACACGATGCCGGTGACGACCGGTGCGATCGCCAGCACCGCGTCGATCACGCTGGTCGGGCGCACGCGCAGCGCGGAGTCGAGCAGCATCCAGAGCTGGATGGTGATGTAGCCAAGCGAGAGCCAGCCCGGCAGGCTGCGGATCCAGTTCTGCTCCGGCGTGTAGTTCGGTGCATACTTGAAGAACAGGAAGGCGGCGGCCGAGACAAAAAGCGCGAGCAGGATGCTCGACATTTCCGCTGAAAGGCCGCGCTTCATGATCGTCTCCTCGATGCCGAAGGATTCGTGCGGTCAAACTAGCTTATTTCCGCGTGCCTGCCATCCGCCGCTTTTTCGTCTCCGCATTCTTCAACTGCGCAAATGGCACGCGGCCCAATGGCCGTCGCGCTTCTGCTCGAGCGGCGGCACCTCGGTCGAACAGAGCGGCAGCTGGCGGATCGGGCAGCGGGTGTGGAAGTGGCAGCCGCTCGGCGGATGGATCGGGCTCGGAACCTCGCCCTGCAGCACGATGCGCTTGCGCCGCGCCTTCGGATCGGTGACCGGAACCGCGGAAAGCAACGCCTCGGTGTAGGGATGCAACGGGCTCGCATAGAGGTCACGCGCCGAGGCGAGCTCCACGATGCGGCCGAGATACATCACGGCGACGCGCCGGCTGATGTGCTCGACCACCGAGAGATCGTGCGCGATGAACAGGTAGGCGAGACCGAACTTGGCCTGCAGGTCCTCCAACAGGTTGATCACCTGCGCCTGGATCGACACGTCGAGCGCCGACACCGGCTCGTCGCACACGATCAGCTTCGGCTCGACCGCGAGTGCGCGTGCGATGCCGATGCGCTGGCGCTGCCCGCCGGAGAATTCGTGCGGGTAGCGGCGCATGTGGTCGGCCTGCAGGCCTACGGTCTCGAGCAGTTGCACGACACGGTCGGCATAGGCCTGCTTGGTGGGTGCGAGACCGTGGATGGTCAGCGCCTCGCCGATGATCGCGCCGACCGTCATGCGCGGATTCAAGGAGGCAAACGGGTCCTGGAAGATGATCTGCATGTCGCGGCTGAGCGCGCGGAACGCGGCCGCGCCGAGTTCCGCCACGTTGCGGCCTTCGAACCAGATCTCGCCGCCGGTCGGCTCGATCAGCCGCAGGATGCAGCGGCCGGTGGTCGACTTGCCCGAGCCGGATTCCCCGACCAGCCCGAGCGTCTCGCCCGGCCCGATGTCGAAGCTCACACTGTCGACCGCGTGAACCACGGCGGCATCGCGCGACAGGAAGCCGCCGCCCACCTTGAAGTTCTTGGTCAGGTCCTTGACGCGCAGAAGCGGCTCGCTCATGCGGCCATCTCCGGCTGGTAAAGGACGCAGGCGACACGATGGCCGCCGCCAACCTCGAACAGCGGCGGGACCGCCTCGCGGCACTTCGGCATCGCGAACTTGCAGCGCGCCGCGAAGCGGCACCCGGGTGGCGGGTTCAAGAGGCTCGGCACCACGCCCGGGATAGCCTCGAGCCGTGCCTTGCGCGTCGCCGCCGTGTCGATGCGCGGGATCGAGCGGATCAGGCCTTGGGTGTAGGGGTGCTTCGGGTCGGCGAACAGGCGTTCGACCGGCGCCTCCTCGATCACCTTGCCGGCATACATCACGACGACACGCTGCGCCGTCTCGGCCACCACGCCCATCGCGTGGGTGATCAGCATGATCGCCATGCCGAAGCGCGATTTCATGTCCTGCAGCAGTTCGAGGATCTGCGCCTGGATGGTCACGTCGAGCGCGGTGGTCGGCTCGTCGGCGATCAGGAGCTTCGGGCTGCATGCGAGCGCCATCGCGATCATGACGCGCTGGCGCATGCCGCCGGAGAACTGGTGCGGGTAGTCGGTGACGCGCTTGTCCGGATTGGGGATCTGCACCAGGCGCAGCATCTCGACGGTCTTGTCGAGCGCCGCCTTGCGCGACAGCCCCTCATGGCGGCGCAGCACTTCGGCGATCTGCTCTCCGATGGTGTAGACCGGGTTGAGCGAGGTCATCGGCTCCTGGAACACCATCGCGATGTCCTTGGCGCGGATGCGGTCCATCTCGGCGGTGCCAAGCGGCGCGAGATCGCGGCCCTGATAGAGAATCTGCCCGGCGACGATCCTGCCGGGCGGCATCGCGATCAGCTTGAGCACCGAGAGCGCCGTGACGGTCTTGCCGCAGCCGGACTCGCCGACCACGCCGAGCGTCTCGCCGCGCCTTATCGAGATGTCCACGCCGTCGACGGCCTGCACGACGCCGTCGTCGGTCGAAAAATGCGTCTTCAGTCCGCGGATCTCGACCAACGGCGCGTTTTCGTCACCTTGCATCACATCACCTTGCGCGGATCGAGCGCATCGCGCAGGCCGTCGCCGATGAAATTGATGGACAGCACGGTGAGGAAGATCGCGGCGCCGGGAAACAGCGCCCAGTGCGGCGCGATGTCGAGATAGTCCTTCGCGTCATAAAGGATGCGGCCCCAGGTCGGGATGTCGGGCGGAAATCCGAGGCCGAGGAACGACAGCGTCGACTCCGCGATGATCGCGGCCGCGACGTCGATCGTGGCGGCGACGATCACCGGTCCGAGCGCATTGGGCAGGATGTGGCGCACCACCTGGCGCACTTTGCTCGCGCCGAGCGCGCGTGCCGCCTCGACGAACTCCTTCTCGCGCAGCGAGAGGAATTGCGCGCGCACCAGCCGCGCGACCGGCATCCAGCGCAACCCCCCGATGACGACGACGATCATGACGAACACGCCGCCCTCCGGGCCGAACGCGGCTTTCAGCGCGTCGCGGAACAGGTAGATCACCAGCAGCAGCAGCGGCAGGGCAGGAAGCGAGAGGAACAGGTCGGTGAGCCACATCAGCGCCGGGCCGACCCAGCGCCGCGACATGCCGGCGACCGCGCCAATGATGGTGCCGACGGTCAGAGCGACCACCATCGCCGACAGGCCGACCGCGAGCGAGATGCGTCCGCCGTAGAGCATGCGCGCCAGCAGATCCTGCCCGAGATCGTCGGTGCCGAACGGGTGGTTCCACGAGGGCGTCTGCATGCGTGCGGTGAAGTCGATGTCGTTGATCGCGACCTTCCAGATCAGCGGGGCCAACAGAATCGACAGGATCATCGCGAGCAGGATGACCGCGCTGGCGACCGCCAGCCTGTGCCGGCGGAAGCGCCGCCACGCGTCGAGCCACGGCGAGAACTGCGGCGCGGAGCGCTGCGGCATCGCGGCCGTGTCAGCCGAGCGTGATGCGAGGGTCGAGCCACCCATACAGGACGTCCGCGATCAGGTTGAAGAGAACGACGAGGCAGGCGAACACGAAGGTGACCGCCATGATCACCGGCGTGTCGTTGGCGAGGATCGCGCTGATCAGCAGCGAGCCGATGCCGGGAATGCGGAAGATCTGTTCGGTCACGATGGCGCCGCCGAAGATCGCCGGCATCTGCAGCGCGACTAGGGTCACCACCGGGATCAGCGCATTGCGCACCACGTGCTTGACGATCACCACGCGTTCGCCGAGGCCTTTCGCGCGCGCGGTCGTGACGTAGTCGAGGCGGATCACGTCGAGCACGGCCGAGCGCACGTAGCGCGTCATCGAAGCGGCCTGGAACAGCCCGAGCACGCAGATCGGCATGATCGCCTGGCGCAGATGCTCCCAGTACCAGCGCCAGCCGGTGGCGGTCACGTCGCTGTAGACGAACGGCAGCCAGTCGAGCTGCACGCTGAACACGAGAATGAACAGCAGTCCGGTGAAGAACGTCGGCAGCGAGAAGCCGACGAAGGCCATCGTGCTGGTGACCTGATCGAAGATCGAATAGGGCTTGCGCGCCGCGAGCACGCCGACCGGCACCGAAATGATCAGCGCGAGCAGCTGCGCCGAGCCGATGACGAACAGCGTCGCGGGCAGTCGCTGCAGGATGAGCGTGTCGACGTCGATGCGGCTTGCAAACGAGAAGCCCCAGTCGCCGTGCAGCATCGCGGCGAGCCAGTGGAAATACCGCACCACCACCGGGTCATCGAGGCCGAATTTGACGCGCAAGGCCGCGCGTACCT
>DATEKY010000434.1:0-3125 GCA_035277225.1 Xanthobacteraceae bacterium | reverse complement strand
TGGAAGGACCGGGCTCGACCATCGACACGATCCTCGCAGCCCCCGAACAGGCAGGCGCGAACGGCGCCGCCGCCAAGCCTGCGACCGCGGCGAACACCAATAACGGCGACGAGGCCAAGGGCAGCCTCGCGGACCGCATCCGCGCCTTGCAGGCGCGCTCCTCGCGGCTATCCTCCGCGACGTGATCGCACCGAGACTTTGCTCCATCGTGCTTGCGGCTGTGACTGCGGCGGCGCTGCTCGCATCGCTGGCGCACGCCGAGAACCGCGAGATCGCGAAGCGCCGCGCGACGGAGAAGAAGACCTTCACCGACGCGCAGATTTTCGAGGGCTTCTTCCGGGTCGCGTTCGGGGCCGAACTGCGCCTCGCCGGCAATTCCAACCGCATCCGCAAATATCACGTGCCGGTGCGCGTTCATGTCGACAACCGCGCCAGGCCCGACCGGACCGCGCAAGTCGCCGAGGTCGTCGCCGACATCAAGAACCGCGTCGCCAATCTCGACATCGCCGTGACGACGGACAAGGGTGCGGCGAATGTCGAGGTGCGGCTGATCCGCGAGCGCGACTTCGCCCGCACCTTGCGCCAGACGTTCGGACGCCAGCAGAGCGCCAGGATTCACAAGTCGCTCGACCCGCAATGCCTCTCAGGTTTCCGCAAGGACGAAACGTTCCGCATCGTGCATTCCGACGTGTTCCTCGTCGCCGACACCAGCGACTTCACGTTCTACGACTGCGTCTACGAGGAGCTGCTGCAATCGCTCGGGCCGATCAACGACACCGACAAGGTGCCGTGGACCATGTTCAATGACGACGTGCAGATGGGATTCTTCGGCGTCTACGATCAGTACATCCTGAACATTCTCTATCACCCGCGGATCATGGCCGGCATGACGGCCGCCGAGGTGCGCGCGCTGCTGCCTGAGATCATGCCCGAGGTGCGGGCGTTCGTGGCGAAGACCAACAACCTGCCGCGCTGACGGAACTTTTTCCGCTGCTCGCTCGTTGCGCAGTCACAACGCAATGCGTGGAGCTGTCCATGGGTTCGGCGGTCTACAGGATCCTTCCCCACCAGTCCGGCTGGGGCGTTTCGCATGACGGCGACACGGTCGGTCCGTACGAGACCAAGGAAGCCGCATTCGAGGCGACCGTTGCGGCGGCGAGCATCGCGCTGAAGGAAGGGCATTCGGTGGAAATCACCGCGCCTGGCCGCGAGCCGGAGCGTCCGCTATAACGGGCTGTGGCGAGAACCAAACCAGAGACCGCGCGCGTGATCGGGAAGCGCGTCACGTTCGATCGTGCGACCTTCGTGGCGCTCGACCTTTATGCGCGCGACAGCATGCGGTCGTTCCAGGAACTGGCCGACGAGGCGTTCGCCGATCTGCTCGCCAAGCATAACCGCCCGACCGATCTGAAGGACGCGCTGCGGCAATCGGCGCGCACGATGGGCGCGAACGACAACCCGGGCGGCAAGCCGGCCAAGCCAAGACGGAAATAATCAGCAAGGAAACGATCTTGCCCTCGCCGCAATGCCGTGCTCTTGGGGCGGCGGGCGGCATCGCAGGGCAGGGACACCATGACGCGCATTCTCACCATCGCCGGCGCATTGGCGGCGAGCACGTTGCTCGGCGGCTGGGCGTTCGACCGGCAAGGGCCGTTCTGCGTGTTCGACCGCGAATACACCAATTGCGGCTATCCGTCCTACCAGGCCTGCGTCGAAGCCGCGCGCGGCGTCGGCGGCTACTGCCGCGAAAACCCGATGTATGTGGGCGAGCGCGAGACGCGGCGGCCGCGCTATCGCTGAGCCGGAGCGGCGGGCGAAAACAGGTCGGCAACCGGTATGGTCAATCCCGGTGGATCGAGTGCTATACGTCCTTCGCTGACGATGCGCGTCGCGATGTCTTCGCCGCTCCCGCGCGCATGGTGAATGACGATCCGCTTGTCCGGGTCGATCACCAAGTAGTGCTTGATACTCGGGACCCGGAAATAGCCCTGCAGCTTGTCGCGCAGGTCAGTCATTGCGTTGCCAGGCGACAGCACCTCGACGACGACGAGCGGCTCGGGGATGACAACCGCGTCACCTGAGACCGGCTCACCGCAATACACCAACAAATCGGGCTGGTAGCTGTTGCGCGAATCGATCCGAACGGCGGCGCTGTCGAGCACGAAGCGACAGGGAACGCCTGCCTTGCCGATCGCCGCGTCGAAGGCGCGGGCCGCACGGTATTTCGTGTCGCCGTGAATGACCCGTTCGGGGGACATGCTGACCGCGACACCGTCGAACAACTCCCACCGCTCGGACTGCTGCTCGGCCCAAGGCAGGAATTCATCGACGGACATCGTCGGCTTGCGCAGCGCAGGCATGCTCGGAATGTAGCCAAGAATCGCAGGGCGGGCAAAGCCGCGCGGCTGCGCGCCTTGCCCAGCCTACGCCGCGCTCTTCAATTCGCGCGTCTCGGCGTCGATGGCTCTGCGCACCGCCGGGCGGTCGCCGACGCGCCGGAAGTGTGCGGCGATCTTCGGCGTGGCGTTGATGTCGACGCCGTCGCCGGCGAGCCATTGCGACAGCGTGAACAGATAGCCGTCGCACACGGTGTAGTCGCTGCCCATCACCCACGGGCCCTCGAACATCTCGCGCTCGATCAGCGCGAAGCAGTCGCCGACCGCCTGCGGTACCTTGCGCTGCATCGCGAGGTGCGCCTGCGGTTCGTCGGCCCAGCGCTGCCCGCGCATGCGGTGCGCGTGCGCGACGTGCACAGTCGAGCAGAGATAGCTGTTGAACGCCTGCACTTTGGCTAGGGCGTACGGATCGTCGAGCGGGGCGAGCTTCGCGGCAGGAAAAGTCTGCGCAATGTAAATGAGCAGCGCCGGCGTCTCGGTGATGACGCCGCGATCGGTGACCAGTGAGGGCACGCGCGCCTTCGGATTGATCTTCAGATAGTCCGTCTTCTTCTGGTCATCGGTCTTGAAGCTCAGCCGCACCGTCTGGTAGGTGGCACCGGCTTCTTCCAGCGCGATGTGCGAGGCGAGCGCGCAGGTGTGCGGCGCGTAGTAGAGCGTGAGCATGGACGTCTCCGGTTGGACGCCATCCTGGCGCCCTCCCCACCTCCGCGGCAAGCGACGGCAGCG
>DATEKY010000433.1:0-5920 GCA_035277225.1 Xanthobacteraceae bacterium | reverse complement strand
ATCGCCGGTGAGCCGCGCGCGCAGCATCCAGTGCACAAAGCCGATCGCCAGATAGAGCGGAACGATAGCCGTGAGGTCGCTCCACCCGCTGGTCAGGATGTTGCCGGTCAGCACTTGCTTCAGATGCTCGGCGCCCTGCGGTGCCTGATCGATCAGCAGGATCGCGGCCGCGGCGGCGACCACGTAGATCACGCCGATCAGCGCTTCCTGCGGCACGCGCGTCGCCCAGCGCCGCGTGAACGCGAGCAGCACCGCGGCGAGCAAGGTGAAGCCGAGCGAGTAGCCGTAAGTGGCGATGCTTTGCGCCGGATGGCCGAGCATGAAGGCTGCGGTCGCGCCGAGCGCCGCGATCTGCGCCAGTGCGAGATCGACGAAGATGACTTTGCGCCGCAGCACCTCGATGCCGAAATAGGCGTGGATGCCGACGAGGCAGACCGCGACGAGAAACGGCGGCAGCAGGAATGCGAGCGCCTCGCTCATTGGCCAGCCGCCAGGAGTGCCGCGACGTTGGTGTCGAACAGCGCGATGTAGTCGCTCGCCTGCGGCAGCGCACCGACCGAAGCCGCGAGCGTGACCACCGCGGCGCCGGCCTTGCTCGCCACGAAGGCGACGTCGCGCTGCGGCTCATGCGGCTCGCGCACCACGATGCGGATGTTGCGCGCCTTCATGGTGCGCACGATGCCGGCAAGGTGCGAGGGGCTCGGCGGCACCCCGGGCTTCGTCTCGATGAAGGCCGCGAAGTCCAGCCGGAAGCGCCGCGCGAAATACGGCCAGCTGTTGTGATAGGCGACGATGGGCATGGCACGCAGTGAGGCGAGCTTCTCCTCCCATGCGGTGAGTTTCGTGTTCAGTCGCGTGAGGAACGCGGCGCGGTTCGCCTCGTAGATCGCCGCATTGGCCGGATCGATCCGCTGCAGAGCCTCGAGGATCGTCGCGGTGATCACCTCGGCGTTCTTCGGATCGAGCCAGTAGTGCGGATTGCCGTTGCCGTGCGCGTGGCCGTCGCCGGGCCCGACGCTCATCCCGCGCAGCTCCAGCGCCGCGATGCCGTACGACGCGTCGACATAGCCGGGGCCGCCGCGGCCGATCGCGCGATTGCCGGCCTGTGCGAGCAGCCGGTCGGCCCACAGGTCGTAATCGAGGCCGACGCGGACGAACAGCCGCGCCGACTTCAGCCGCAGTGCGTCCTGCGGCTTGGCCTGATACTCCTCGGCGTCCATGGTCGGCGGGACGAGGCTGACCGCGGCGACACGCTCGCCGCCCACCGCTTCCGTCAGGCTGCGCAAGTCGGTCGTCGTGGTCACGACCGCAATGCGCTCCTGCGCGAACGCTGCGGAGCCAAACGCGAGCCACGCCGCGCAGAGCGCGGCGCGCACCATCATCGGCCTTCGCCTCAGCGCTTGACCCAGATGCTCTTCGGCATCAGGCAATGCACGTTCTTCTCGGTCGCCGAGACCGCGCCGACGCGGCAATCCATCGCCACGCTGGCGAGACCGTAGGCGTCGAGCCGGGCGATCTTCTTCTCGGTTTCGAGCAGCTTGATCATCCCCATCGAAGCGTCGTTCATCGCCTTGTTGAGGTCCGCGTCCTTGACGTGCGAGACGAGGTACTTCGCGGTCTCCTTGGTGGGCCGCTCCATGTCTTCCTTGTCGCGCGCGTTCTTTGGGTTGAGGCAATGGATGCCCTTCTTGATGTTCACCACCTGCGAGACGCGGCAGTCGGACACGCTTGTCATCAGCTTCTCGGCGTCGGCCGCCGAGACCTTGCGCTGTTCGCTCAGGAACTTGACGGTCTGCGCCTTGGTCTGGTCCCACGCCTTGTTGAGATCCTGGTCGAAGCCCATCGTGATCCACGACTTCGCCGTCTCGATCCGCGGGAAGTCGAGCGGCTTGCCCTTGATCACCTCGACGGTGATGTTGAGCTCGCGATAGGCGGTCTCGATCGCCGTCAGGTTCACCTCGCCATTGCCCTGGCCGGCATGGCTGTCACCGGTCCACAGCAGCGCGCCGGGCACATGCACCGGCACATAGAGCGAGGTGCCGGCGACGAAGTCGCGGATGTCCATGTTGCCGGCGAATTCGCCCGGCGGCACGCTCGAATAGCGGCCGGGCTCCTTGCGTGCGACGCCGAGCGTGCCGGGGAAGGGCTTCAGCGGCAGGATGATCCCGGGCAGGAATTCGGTCTGCATCTTCTCGAGATCGAGATAGAGGTATTTGACCTGCCCGTCGGAGAAGACATTGGGGAACTGGCCGAACAGGCCGGGCACGTTGAAGTTGCTGGCGTAGGAGCGCGGCACGATCTTGTTCAAGGTGACCTTCAGCACGTCGCCCGGCTGCGCCTCCTCGATGTAGATCGGACCCGTCAAAGTGTGCGGGCCGCGGCCGGGGAAATCGGTGCGCAGCTTCTTGATCTGCTCGATGGTCGCGCCCGGCACCACCTGGTTGTGGCTGTGCATCATGGTTTCCAGCGCGATGGTGTCGCCCGATTTCACCCGCAGCACCGGCGCCTGCGCGTTGTCGAACCAGCCCCATTGCGTGGTCTCCAGCGTCGCCGGCAGCACGTGGATCTTCTTGCCGTTCGGCAGAGCGACGCCGTAGAGCTTCGGATCGGCCGGCGCCTGCGCCGGATAGCCCGGTGTGGTGATGGTCGCGGTCGGCGGAAACGGCGAGGCCGGCGGTGTGGCCGGTGCCGGTGCGGGCTGCGCGAGTGCCGCCGCGCTGATGATCGATGCCGCGCCGGCGCCAAGCGCCAGGCGCGCGAGCCAATATGCTGATGCCATGATGTCGTCTCCCCAGGCGGCCGCCCGCTCGCCCTGCGCCGGCCCCGGCATCAGGGTAGGCCGACTTGGCGCGGCTCGGCAATGCGCAAACGGGCACCCGCGCCGCAGGCCGCGTCCAACCGCTAGCGCGGCTCGCCGGCCGCGTCCGGGCGCGCGCGAAACACCACGAAATGCGTGATCGAGAAATTGACCACGAAGCTCACCAGGATCGCGACGCCCTTGGCGGCCCAGATCGGCAGGTAGTTCGCCGCGAGCACCACCGTGATGGTGGTCGCGGTCACCGCCACGAGGCCTGAGCCAACGAACCCTGCATAATCCTTCAGCCGCAGCCGGCCCCCGGTTTCGGCCGAGAAGGTCGTGAACGAGTTCATCACATAGGAACCCGTCACGGCGATGAGCCACGCGCTCACATTCGCCACGACCAGCGACGACGTAACGAAGCCGAGCATCAGGAAGAACACCGTCGCATCGACCGCGGTGTTGACCAGCCCGACGGTGGCGAACGACAGCGCCTTGAGCGACACGGCGCGCCGCTGCCATGCGTCGGTGAGGCGTGTGCGCAGATTTTCCAGCGGGAGAGGAAGCGGCATGCGGCCCGCTTAGCACGCCTCCCGCGCCCGCGCGACAGCCGACATGCGTTCCGCTATAACGCGGCGGATGGAAGCCGGCCTGTCGATTGTCGTTCCGCTCTACAACGAGGCCCGCGGCCTCGCGCGCCTGCACGAGCAGTTGAGCGATGCCGCGCGGGCGCTCACGGGCAAGCGCGGGCTTGCGGTCGAAGTCGTCTACGTGGACGACGGCAGCCGCGACGATACGCTGGCCATCGCGCGCGGATTGCCGGCGTCGGCGCTCGACGTGCAGGTCATCGCGCTGTCGCGCAATTTCGGCAAGGAGGCGGCGCTCGCCGCCGGCCTCGATCACGCGCGGCGCGGCGCCGTTCTGTTCATGGACGGCGACGGACAGCATCCCCCCGCGCTGATCGATACGCTGGTCGGCCACTGGCAGGACGAGGGCTACGACGTCGTCTACACCGCCAAGGCGCATCGCGAGAACGAGTCCTCGGTGCGCCGCCTCGGCGGCCGGATGTTCTATGCGCTGCTCAACTGGGGTGCGCGCCACAAGATCCCCGAGGACGCCGGCGACTTCCGCCTGCTCTCGCCACGCGCCGCGGATGCGCTGCGCCGCATGCCGGAGCGCAACCGCTTCTTCAAGGGGCTCGCGAGCTGGATCGGCTTTCGCCAGCTGCGCGTCGATTACGAGCCTGCCGAGCGGCTGCATGGCGCGACGGCCTTCGGCTGGGGCTCTCTGCTCGGCCTCTCGATCGAGGGGCTGACCTCGTTCTCGGTCGCGCCGCTGCGGCTCGCGAGCCTGCTCGGGCTCCTGCTCGCGCTGAGCGCGCTGGTGTTCGGCGCCTCGATGCTGTTCGAGGTGATCGTCTACGGCGTCGCAGTTCCGGGCTATCCCTCGGTTGTGGTCGGCCTGATGGTGCTCGGCGGCGTGCAGCTCGTGATGATCGGCGTGCTCGGCGAGTACATCGGCAAGATCCTCTCGGAGCTCAAGGCGCGGCCGATCTATTTCGTCGCCGAGCATAGTGTGAAGCAGGCCGAAGCCGTCGGGCAAGAGACCGTCCAAGAAAGCGGCGCCACGCGTACCGCCGCCGAGTAGACACATGAACGAGACGACCTCGCGCCGCATATGGCTGTGCGCCGACGATTACGGCATCGCGCCGGGCGTCAACGCCGCGATCCGCGATCTGGTGGCGCGCGGCCGGCTCAACGCGACCTCCGTGATGGTGGTGGCGCCGAGCTTCTCGCGCGCGGAAGCCGTGGCGCTCGACACGCTCAATGCGGACCGCCCGCGCGTTTCGGTCGGGCTGCATCTGACCCTGACTGCCCCACTCAAGCCGCTGACGTCCTCTTACGCGCCGCTGGTCGACGGCGCGTTCCTGCCGCTCACCACGACGTTGCGGCTCGCCGTGCAGCAGCGCCTCGACATGACGGCCCTCGCGGCGGAACTGCGCGCGCAGTTCGAGGCGTTCACGCAGGCCTTCGGCCGTCCGCCGGACTTCGTCGACGGGCACCAGCACGTGCACCTGTTTCCGCAGATCCGCCACGCCGCGCTCGAGGCGGTCGCCTGGATGGCGCCGCATGCCTGGGCGCGCCAGTGCGGCTCGATCCGGTCTTTGGCGCGGCGGCTGTCCGATCCGAAGGGGCTGCTGATCGACTATTTCAGCCGCGAGTTCCGCGCCCGCGCGGTGCAGCACGGCGTGACCACCAATCCTGCGTTCGCCGGCACCTATACCTACCGGCTCGACGCGGATTTTCCGCGCATCTTCCCCCAGTTCCTCGAAGGCATGCCCGAGGGCGGCCTGGTGATGTGCCATCCGGGCCATGTCGATGACGAGCTGATGCGGCTGGACCCGCTGACCCTGCTGCGCGAGAAGGAGTATGATTATTTCGTCGGCGACGCCTTTCCGGCCGACCTGGCGGCGGCGGGGGTGAGGCTGAACTGAAACCATTACCCCTGCGACAACATTTCATCGTAGCGCCATTCCGCCCGGGTACAGGGCGCCCCATATCAGCCCCGCCCGAGAATCGGGCCGCAGGAGGACGACATGACGCCGCAGGAACGCCAGATGATGGCCGAACTGTTCACCCGCCTTGCTTCGCTGGAGAATTCGCCGCGCGATCCCGACGCCGAGGCGATGATCCGCGAGGGCTTCCGCCGCGCCCCGAACGCCGCCTATGCGCTGGTGCAGACGGTGTTGCTGCAGGACGAGGCGCTGAAAGCCGCGAACGCCCACATCCAGGAATACGAGCAGCAGTACGGAGGCCCGCAACAGCAGCCCGAACAGCCGCGCGGCTTTCTCGACAACATGCGCGACAGCCTGTTCGGCCGCGATGAGCCGCGCGGCTCCGTCCCGCGCGTGCCGCAGGGCGGAGCGCCGTCAGGCGCCCCGATGGGTGCGCCGTCGCCGTGGTCGCAGGGCGGACAGGGCGGCTACCAGCAGGGTTACCAGCAAGGCGCGCCGATGCAGGCGCCGCCGCAGCAGGGTGGCGGTGGCTCGTTCCTCGGCACCGCGGCTGCGGCCGCTGCCGGCCTCATCGGCGGCTCGCTGCTGATGGGCGGCATCCGCTCGGC